>JAKBUS010000040.1 GCA_021841585.1 Pseudomonadota bacterium
TCGAGTTGATCGTTACTTCAGGAGGATCTATGGCTGGTAAATATGAAGCCGGAGTCAAGGAGTACCGCCAGACGTATTGGGCTCCGGACTACGTGCCTTTGGACTCGGATATTTTGGCGTGTTTCAAGATCGTGCCGCAGCCCGGGGTCGACCGGGAAGAGGCCGCCGCTGCGGTGGCGGCTGAGTCCTCCACAGGGACCTGGACCACGGTCTGGACGGACCTGCTCACCGATCTCGACTACTACAAGGGGCGCGCCTATCGCATCGAAGACGTCCCGGGTGATGATACCTCTTTCTACGCCTTCATTGCCTACCCGATCGATCTCTTCGAAGAGGGATCGGTGGTTAACGTATTCACTTCGTTGGTCGGCAACGTGTTCGGGTTCAAGGCGGTGCGTTCGCTGCGCCTAGAAGACGTGCGTTTCCCGCTTCATTACGTCATGACCTGCAATGGCCCACCGCACGGCATCCAGGTTGAGCGTGACAAGATGGACAAGTATGGCCGTCCGATGCTTGGCTGCACGATCAAGCCCAAGCTCGGCCTGTCGGCCAAGAACTATGGCCGCGCGGTCTACGAGGCCCTGCGCGGCGGTCTTGATTTCACCAAGGATGACGAGAACGTCAACTCGCAGCCGTTCATGCGCTGGCGCGACCGTTTCCTGTTCGTCGCCGACGCCATTCACAATGCCGAGGCCCAGACCGGCGAGCGCAAGGGACATTATCTCAACGTCACAGCGCCGTCCCCGGAGGAGATGTACGAGCGTGCCGAGTTCGCCAAGGAGCTGCGCATGCCGATCATCATGCACGACTACCTGACCGGTGGCTTTTGCGCCAATACGGGTCTTGCGCGCTGGTGCCGCAAGAACGGCATCTTGCTGCACATTCACCGTGCCATGCATGCGGTTATCGACCGTAACCCGCACCACGGTATCCACTTCCGGGTGCTTACGAAGGCCTTGCGCCTGTCCGGCGGCGATCACCTCCACAGCGGAACCGTGGTCGGCAAGCTCGAAGGCGACCGTGCCTCGACGCTCGGCTGGATCGATCTTCTGCGCGAATCCTATGTGCCGGAAGATCGCAGCCGTGGAATCTTCTTCGATCAGGACTGGGGTGCCATGCCGGGGGCCTTTGCGGTCGCCTCGGGCGGTATCCATGTCTGGCACATGCCGGCCCTGGTCGCGATCTTCGGGGATGATGCGGTGCTTCAGTTTGGTGGCGGCACCTTGGGCCATCCCTGGGGGAATGCCGCGGGCGCAGCCGCCAATCGCGTGGCCCTCGAGGCCTGCGTCGAGGCGCGTAACCGCGGTGTGGACATCGAGAAAGAGGGTAAGACCGTACTGACAAATGCTGCGCGGCACTCGCCCGAGCTCAAGATCGCCCTGGAGACCTGGAAAGAGATCAAGTTCGAGTTCGATACCGTCGACAAGCTCGACGTCCAGAACCGCTAATTTCCGAGATCAGACACGTCATTGAGTAAGGAGGTCGTTATGGCCGATGTGCAAGAATACAAGCAAACTCGTCGGTACGAGACGTTCTCGTACCTCCCGCCTTTGTCCGCCGAGCAGGTCCGCGCGCAGGTGCAGTACATCATCGCGCAGGGCTGGAACCCAGCGGTGGAGCATATAGAGCCGAATCGGCCTTTCACATATTACTGGTATATGTGGAAGCTGCCGATGTTCGGGGAGCGCAACGCGGATACCGTGCTGGCCGAGGTTGACGCGTGCCGCCGGGAATACCCCAATCACCTGATCCGCCTGATCGGATACGACAACTATACGCAGAGTCAGGGGTTGTCGTTCGTGGTCCACCGGGGTTCCTAAAGACGCGATGAGATCAGTGGGCCGGATCCGGGGAGCCAACCGGATCACGCGCCCCATAGGGGGACACTATGTCGGATTTATCCTCAGCCGGTCGTGTGCACGGCCGGGCCCAGGCGCAGGAGATGCGGCGCCGGCAGGCCCAGCAGAAGCTGCGCGGACAGGGAAAGGCCGGAGTCCGGACGCCGCCGCCAAAGGCCGATAAGGCGGTGGCGAGCGCGCCGGCGGCGCCTGGGGGACAGGTTCAGTTTATGCAGGCCGTGAAGCCGCGCGGGCGCGAGGCGGCATTGGCGCGTCGCGCCTTGCGCTGCGCGGGTGCGCAGTGCTGGTCGGACCCGAAACAGCGCGGCGCCGGGCAGCCTGCCGAGACGGCGGTGGTCGCAGCCCCTGTCGGGCAAGCGGTGGTTGAGGCGCCGCCGGCGGCGACGGTCGAGGATGCGGTGTTCGACGCGGTGTGCGAGATCGCCGAGACCGCCCCCGAGACCTTGGGGTGGCGGGACCACAGCGTGCGCAAGCTTTGCAAGGCGCGGCGCCGTTCGCTTGCCCAGCGCGGCAAGGTGGCGATCCCGGTGCGTAATGGACTGATCTCGGCGGCCGCCCGCCAGCATTATTTGGAGACGGGTAGCGCGCGCGAGTTTGCGCGTAGGCATCGTCAGGAATTGGCCGCTCATGGGCGCGGCACGGCGGAGCCAGCGCGTCCCACGGGGCGGCGGCGCAAGCATGGCGGGCCCGTTAAGGTCGAGATGGATACGACCCTTGCCGGGAGCACCGTGACCGGGACTCAGGTCCATAGGGCGCCGGCGATCACCGGGACCGAGTCCGGGTCTTGCCGCGCCGTTACCGGAACCGAGTATCTCGGGGCCGAGCACTACACGCGCTTTTGCAAGACTCAGCCCGAGGCGAGTCCGGCGAAGGTGCGCGTGGGCCGTACGGGCGGCAATGTGGGTGTGAGCGGGACGTTCCTCGGTCATGCGCAGGCGGTGACCGGCGATGAGGCGGGCACGTGCCGGGCGGTGACCGGGACCGAGTACGTCGGTGGCGACCATTTTCAGGCAGCATGCGATGGCGCCGCGCCGGCCAGACCGCCAAAGGTGGTGACGGGGCACACGGCGCGCCAGCAGTTGCCGGTGAGCGGCAGCGATGAGGCGCGCGTAAATCGCGTGACTGGCTCAGAGATTGGGGCGGCGGCCAAGATTACGGGATCGCAGTACGCGGATGGCGGCGCGGCGCGCATGACCATCAACGGCGCGCCCAAGAAGGTCGCCTTGACGCATACCATCGCGGGTCGCGCGGTGTCGGGGACGGCGGTCGGCAACAGTGGCCGGATCACGGGACTCGAGGCCGGCGAATGCCGGACCCTCACGGGCACCGAGTATCTGAGCCATGAGAGCTTTACGTCTGTCTGCCGGACGCAGCCTCAGCCAACGGAGCCGCCGAAGGTCGAGGAGAGCTATACGGAGAAGCGCCAGCGTATTACCGGGAATCTAGTGGATCGCTCGGGAAAGGTGACTGGCAACGAGCCGGGCTCCTGTCAGCGTCTTACGGGCACCGGTTATAACGGCCCGCAGACGTGCGGCGGCGGTGTGGATAAGGTTCAGACCATGACCGGCCTTAGCGGTACGGGCGTGACCGGCACGGGGATGGACAAGCTCCCAAAAACTACAGGTGACGAGCGCGGAGGGTGCTGGCCCGTCACCGGAACGGCATATTACGGGCGGGAGCACTACGCCCAGTGCGCGAGCACCCCGCAGGCCGGGGCACGGAAGGTAAACCTTACGCGCACCGGTACTGGTCATGTGGTGAGTGGCCCGGCGCTTGGCGCTAGCGAGGCCGTGACTGGCAATGAGGCGGGCGCCTCGGTCGCGGTGAGCGGGACCCCTTATGTGGGTCGGGAGGAGTCGATGGTACACGGCGGCGCGGGCGCGGAGCGTCCGGCATCCGGCGGTTGCGCAGGCGGCTGTGGATGCAAGCAGCGTTTCGAGGAGCTCGAGAACCGTGTCCGGGCACTGCAAGGAGAGCTGGGCGGGCGCGGTGCGGGGAACGCGGCGGTCAGTCATCGCTTTGTGCCCGCGGCGCCGGAACCGGTGCCTGCGGCACCCGTTCCGCAGACGGCGGGATTTTCCGTCGTGCCGCCGGCCCAGCAGGGACGGTCGCGGATCACCGGCAATGCCGGCGACCACGGCGGGCGGATCACGGGACCGATCAATCTTGCGCGCGGACTCGTGACGGGGACGCCGGAATTCCGCGGGCGCGATTCCGTGCCGCCGGTGATGGCGGCCATGCCGGTAGCGGCTGAACAAGCGCCGGAGGCCGCGGCGCCGGCTGCCGGGGCATGGCGGATCACGGGTGACGATTGGAGTCGCAGCGAGCGCGTGACCGGTACCGAGGGGCACTGGGCGCAGGGCCGTAATCCCACCCAGCGTGGTGTGGCGCGGACTTGTGTGATGTCGGCCTCCGGAAATCGCGAGCGGCCGCTTGCGGTGGCGGTTCCGGAAGGAAGGGTCACCGGCAGCAGCGGCAATTCGCCCAAGGGTTCGGTTGTGACCTACTCGGGTGGGGCGCGGGGATGATGGGCCGCGGCCTGTGTGCAGTCGATGGCGGAGGTGAGGGATAACCTCATGGATACACGCAGATCGTCATCGATGCGACGCGCGCGCAGCGACCCGCGGGGTCAGCTGGCAGGCGGCATGGCGCGCGGCCGCGCGCGCTCGGGTTGGCCGCGCGCCGGGGCCGTGGGTGTCGAGCACCCGGCGTGTAGCACCCTGCCGGAGCGCGGGTGTCGGCATGCGCTCGTGGACCGGAGCGAAAACGCCCGGCTCTATGAGTGCGAGCAGGGGATCAAGGAGCGCTTTGATTGTATCGTCCCGACCCTGCAGGAGATCGCGGCGTTGGGGCGCGGCGCCGATTTTCCGGGGCGCGCGCAAGAGTGGGCACGCGAGCGGCTAGGTTTCGAGCTACCGGCGGCGGTGTTGGAGCGTGCCTGGGTACGTGGACCCGATATGGGCGCGCTGTATGCCCATGCGGTGTTCTCGGCGCTGGCAAGGGCGGTGGCGCGGTTTGGCGATCGCATCCGCGAGGAGCTGGCGGCGGGTCAGGGATGGGATGCGCTTTTGGTAGACTGCGGGTTTCACGCTATGAATGTTTCGGCGTGCGCGGATGGGCGATTGAAGGGCCTGTTCCCTTACATACTGCGCATACCGGCGGCGAATCTGGTGCGGCGCAGCGCGTTCGCGGGGGCGCTGTTTGACGTGGAAGAGGGCGTGCGTCATTGGGAGCAGACCGAGCTGCGCCGGTTTCGGGAGGGGTTTCCGACGACCGCCGACGTCGGCACGCGCTACCTCAAGGTGGCGGTGTATCACGGCAGTTCGCTGGACCCAAAGCACCAGGGCTGCGCGGCCCATGGGAGCAATGAGCGGGTAGCGACCGAGGCCGCCCTGGAGCGGCTCTATGAATTTCGCCGCGCGATTGAGAACGCGTTTTGCTGCGGGGCGGGCACTGACATCCTGTTGATTGGGGTCGACACCGATACCGATGCCATACGGGTGCACGTGCCGGATGGCAATGGCGACGTCAGCGCCTATCGCTATATCGACAATGCCGAGCTTTACCGGCGGACGCTGGGGCTCGACGCGGATGGCGCGCGGCTTGCCGTCTATGAGGCCATCCGCAACGCGAGCGCCGTCGAGGGATGGGGTAAGGGCTGTGGTATGCCGCACGACGGCATGCGCCGGCTGATTGCCACCTTGCTCATCAACAATATGAGCCAGATCGAATATGTCGGCGAGTATCACGGCGGATGGTACGTGGACATGGGCCACGGCGAGCGCTTCGTAAACGTGGGCGACGGGTTTCCGGAGGTCCAGGTGCGCAATATCGCTTATTACGCGCGGCTCGATACGGTGGAGGAAGGGGCCGCGGATCTCGATGTCGGGGTGAAGATCTTTCGTCACCTCAATGTCGAACGGGGACTACCGATCCCAGTGGCGCTGCATTATCACTTCAATGAACAGGTTCCGGGGAGCCGGGCGCGGATGGAAGGCAAGATCCGCCGGATCGCCGAGGGTATACGGGGCCGCTACGCGCAGCTCGCGCAGGAAGGTCTTTTGTATCTGCATGGGAGTGTTCAGGACATGGCGCCGGGAAGTGTTTTGGAGGAGGTTGCGCTGATATGAAGATCATGCGGGTGGAAAAGACCCTGGTGTCGACCAACCGCATCGGCGAGATGGGTCACCGGCCGTTGCTGGTCGTGCAGGAAAAGGAAGGTGGTTTGCGCTCGGTGGCGGTGGATGCGGTGGGTTGCATCCCCGGGGATTGGGTGATCTGCGTGGGGTCTTCGGCGGCGCGCGAGGCAGCGGGCAGCAAGGAATATCCGTCCGATCTCACTATCATCGGCATCATCGACAACTGGAGTCCGGAGTGAGATGGAGATCATGCGCGTGATCTCGGATCTGGTGGTGACGCGGCGCGGGGCGGGCCTGAAGCAGGCGTCTTTACGGGTCCTTCAGGATGGGGCCGGTAAGCTGAATGTGGCCACCGACCCGGTGGGGGTACCCCCGGGAAAGTGGGTGTTCACCGTGGCGGGGTCGGCGGCGCGCTATGCGCAAGGGGATTTCGGGGTTCACACCGACCTGACCATCGGGGGAATCATCGATTTTTGGGAGCCGTAAGGCGGTTTTTGGTTAGGGTCCGTATGGAGGGATGGAAATGGCAGATGTGACGGGTATTGCATTGGGTATGATCGAGACGCGCGGCCTGGTGCCGGCGATCGAGGCGGCGGATGCCATGAGCAAGGCCGCTGAGGTGCGTCTCATCGGCCGCCAGTTCGTGGGTGGCGGCTATGTGACGGTGTTGGTGCGCGGCGAGACCGGGGCTGTGAACGCCGCGGTGCGCGCCGGCGCCGATGCCTGCGAGCGGGTGGGGGATGGCCTGGTGGCGGCCCACATCATCGCGCGCGTGCATTCCGAAGTGGAAAATATCCTGCCCAAGGCCCCGAGCGCCTAACGGGCGCCGTGGTCCGGGCTTTTAGTGGCTTAAGAGAAGGAGATCGGGAAAATGGCAGATGTGACGGGTATTGCCCTGGGCATGATCGAGACGCGTGGTTTGGTGCCGGCCATCGAGGCCGCCGACGCCATGACCAAGGCCGCTGAGGTGCGTCTCATCGGCCGCCAGTTCGTGGGTGGCGGCTATGTGACGGTGTTGGTGCGCGGCGAGACCGGGGCTGTGAACGCCGCGGTGCGCGCCGGCGCCGATGCCTGCGAGCGGGTGGGGGATGGCTTGGTGGCGGCCCACATCATCGCGCGCGTGCATTCCGAGGTGGAGCACATCCTGCCCACGCGCCCGGACGGCAATGGTGGCGGACGGGACGGGGACGTCACAGGCAACCTGAGCTGAGCGCGGAGGCGGCATGCGTTCCCACCCGCGCGTCACGGGATTCCTGGCCCAGGCCCTGAATCATGAGTACTGCGCCGTGCAGCAGTATCTGACACAGGCGAGTCTCTGTACGCTGTGGGGTCTCGAGGACTGGGCGGAAAGCTTTCGGCAAGAGGCCCGCGAGGAACTCGGTCATGCCGATCTGCTGAGCCAGCGGCTGTTGCTCGCCGGGATAGCCCCTGGGGCGGGTTCGTTGCGGCCGCCGCGGCCCGGCCGGGATCTGGATGAGATGCTGCGCCACGATGCCGATCTCGAACAGGTAGCGGTGGAGATCTATGCCGAGGCCGCGGCGGTGAGCGCGCGGTTGCGGGACCACGAGGCCGCGGCCCTCTTCGCGCGCCTGCGCGCCGACGAAGAGGAGCACTTGCGCCACCTGTGGGAGCTGCACGCCGCGCTTGGGGCGCGCCGATGAGAAGGGGGACGCATGGACGAAGGTGACGCGGCGGTTTTGGAGGGATGGACGCAACAAAAGCGCCCCTTGGCGTGGAATAAGCGCTTCGATTTTGCCGATTACGCGCAGACGCGGGCTTTTCTCGACGATCTGGCGGCGTTGTCGGAGGAAAGCGGTTACTACCCAGACCTCAATTTCGCGCGCACGCATGTGGTCGTAACCATTCAATTCGACGGCGACCAGGTGGCGCCCCGACTCAGGGAGTTTGCGCGCAAGGCGGACGCCTGTGCGCAGCGCCCTCCCGGCTGAACGGTCATGGCGGCGCTGCGCATCGCTTTGTACAACGGCAAGGGCGGCTGCGGCAAAACGACGCTTGCATGGAATTTGGCGATGGGGCTTGCGCGGCGCGCGCCCACGCTTTTGGTCGATGCCGATCCGCAAGGCAGCCTCGGGGACTGGGCCAATTGGGCCGACAGCGAGGGACATTACGCCATCGCGGTCTGCGACTGGGCGGCCCTGCGTGAAGGCGGGCAGGCGGAGCACCATTACCGCGTCTATGACTGCCCGCCGCGCCTCGATGACCACGAGATCCAGGGCATCCTTGGGCAGGCCGATCTCGTGCTGCTGCCGGTGCTGCCCTCGCCCCTGGATCTATGGGCGAGCCGGCGCAGCGCCGAGCTCGTGCAAGGTCTGCAGCTGCGGGGGTGCTTCGTGCTGAATCAGGTGGAAGCACATAGTGCGCTGTCGCGGGCCTCGCAGTCGGCCATCGCCGCGATGGGGCTGCCGGTGTTGCCGGTAGCCATCGGCCGGCGGGCCATCTATCGCAGCGCCGCCCTGGAGGGTCTCAGCGTCTACCACATGGGTAAGCGCGCCGGGGCCGCCCGCGACGAGATCGAACGACTCATCGAGGAGATCTTGAAATGAGCAACCTGGAAGACAAATTGAGCGCGAGCCTGCAAACGCAACGGCGCCGTCCAGGCGTCAAGACCGGCGAGGCTGACAAGCCTGCGCCAGCGCCTGTAAGTGGCGCGGACAAGGACAGGGGCCGCGAGACGCGCGCAGACGAGGTGGACCTGAATGCCGGCGGCGGGCGCGGCGTGAACCCGCCGCGCGTCTGGCCGGACTGAAGGTACGCGCGCGCGGTGTGTGGATGGCGTCGGCGGACGTCATGGAGGCCTATAACCGGACATACGGGGTTGCGAGGGTATGGCGGTCCAGTTGGTAGATTACCCGGAGCTGCTCGAAGATCTCGGTGAACATGCAGCCGAGGTCTTGGAGGCGAATTGGCACGAGGCGGCGCGCGTGTTCACATCGCGCGGCCTCGAGGCCTACCTGCAGGGTGCAGGCAGCCTGAGGGCGCTCGGACGCGGCAGCGATCTCGTGGTGGCGTTCGTGGAGAGCGCGCCGCAGGTGGCGCGCGAGATTGGCGAGCAGGCAGTCTTCGAGATGCTGTCGACTGCCATCCGTATGTACTCGAAGACCAGCGCGCAGGTCCTGTCTTTGTTTTTCTCGACCGCGCCCGTGGTCGCGCGGCGGCTGGGCGAGATCGGTCTTTTTCGTGGTTATCTGCTTTTGATCGATCAGCTTTTGGCGCAGGCCCCGCAGGGGGTGCGGCCGATGCTTGGCAAGATCGAGGTGCTGCTCGATCAGATGACGCTCGGCGGGTTGCGGCGCTGGGCGATGTGGGGTGTATCCGCGTATCGCAATGATTTCGCGGCGCAAGGGGAATTTTTCGGTCTTTCAAGTCCGCAGTCTTTGGCGGTGATGCAGCAGGAGCGGCGCGGGGTGCTTTTTATCGACATCCAGCGGCGGCTCGTGATGTATCTGCGCGCGCTATGGGGGCGGGATTTTTTCCTAAGGCCTACCTCCGGGGATTTCGAGACGCGCGAGGGTTACCGCCCGTATGTAGAGGACTATTTCATCTACGTGCCGGACGCCTATGACGACTGGGAAAACGGGGAGGGGAAAAGGACGCCGGCGCTGGAGGTGTTCCGCGCGGCGGCCGCCCACGCCAGCGCCCATGTGGTGCATTCGCGCTTCGATGCGCGCTTCGAGCTTGCCGCCCCCGCGCGGCGGCCGTGGATCGGGCTTCTCGAGGATGCCTGGGTGGAGCGCCGCGCCATCAGCGCGTTCCCGGGCCTGTACGTCTTATGGCGGCAACTCGTGATGGTGGCGGCGACGGTGAATAAGACCGGGGAACCCGATCTGGCCGCGGTCCTCGACCGTTGCGCGCTTGCGTTGCTCGACGCCGAGTATCGAGATGATCATCCGGTTGTGGCAGCGGCTCGCGAGGCGTTCGCGCGCCTGCCGCAGGATGACGGCGATCGCTACACCAGCATCCTTGAGTCGGCGGAACGCCTGGAGGCCTTGGCGAAAGACAGTGGACTTGAGTTCACACCGAGCGCGGACACCAGCGCCATTACCTATCGCGACGACAACCGCTACCTTTGGACCGCGCCGCGGGTCGCGGATCTGGGCGATCCGCTTGCAGGTGGCCAGCCACAGGTGCGCAAGTACGTGAGCCTGATGGAGATGTTGAACACGCTCGACGTGGAGACCGCCGGTGACGACGCCCAGGAGGTGTGGATCCTCTCCACCGAGCTGTACGACGATGACGGCACGACCTTCAACGAGCGCGAAGGCAAGACCCCGATCTCGCAACCGATGACCTATTCGGAATGGGATTATCAGACGCAGCTCGAGAGGCCGCTGTGGGTGACGCTCTACGAGAAGCGGCCCAAGGCGGGGGATCCCGAAGTCATCAACAGCTTTTTGGAGCAACAAAAACCGCTGGTGCAGCGCCTGAAGAAACTGATCGAGGCGGTCCAGCCCCAGGGCGTGATCCGCGAGCGCAAGGTCGAGGACGGCGATGATATCGATATCAATGCCGCGGTGCTGGCGCTGAGCGACATCCGCATGGGCCAGCAGCCGGATCCGCGCATCGGTATCCGTACCAGGCTTCATATCCGCGATCTTTCGGTAATGCTGCTGATCGATCTGTCGGAGTCCACGAATGATGCCTTGCGCTCGCGCGCCGAGGGCGATGTCACGGTCCTGCAGCTCGCGCGCGAGGCGGCGGCTTTGCTCTCGCAGGCCCTGGAGCGCATAGGCGACCCGTTCATGCTCTGTGGTTTCGATTCCAACGGCCGCCACGACGTGGAGTTCTATCGCTTCAAGGAATTCGACGGGCCCTATGACGACAAGGTGAAGGCGCGACTGGCCGGCATGACCGGACAGCTCTCGACGCGCATGGGCGCCGCTCTGCGGCATGCCGGCAGTCTTATGGAGCGGCGCGCGAGCCAGAAGAAGCTGGTCATTTTGCTGACCGATGGAGAGCCCGCGGACAATGACGTGCGGGACCCCCAGTACCTGCGCTTCGATACCAAGAAGGCGGTCGAGGAATTGGCGCGCAAGGGTATACGCACGTTCTGCCTGTCCCTGGACCCATACGCCGACGAGTACGTCTCGCGTATCTTCGGGGCGCGCAATTATCTGGTCCTGGATCACGTCGACAGGCTGCCGGAGAAGCTACCGCAACTCTACATCGCCATGACTAAGTAAGGAGAAGGGAAGGGAATGGCCATGGGATCCTTAGGGGTGTGGGTGCCGCTTTTGCCGGTGGTTTCGGCGCTGGTAATCCTGGCGTTTTTGCGCAATACGCGCGTCTTCGCTGCGCGTGTCAGCGTCTCGACTCTGGCCTTGACGCTGGCGCTCGCGCTTATGCTGCTCGTGCGTTATCTCGTGACAGGCGCCGATGCGGTCGTTGATTCCGGGGGGGTGTTCGGAAGCCTGTGGCTCGACCCTCTAAGTCTCGTGCTATGGACGTTCGTGTCTGGCATCAGCCTCATAGTGCACATCTATTCCGTGCGCTACATGGCCGAGGAGCCGGGCTATGCGCGATTCTTTGCGCTTCTTGATCTCATGACCGGGGTGATCCTGGTCATGGTGTCGGCGGCCAATCTGCTGACCCTTCTGGTGGCGTGGTTTTTGGTGGGCGTGGTCTTGTATTTCCTTTTGGGGCATGACCATAGGCGCCCGGCGGCCGGGCGCTACGCCTTCTGGACGCAGATCACCTACCGCTTCGGGGATCTGCCGTTGTGGTTCGCGGCCCTGGTTCTCTTCCACTGTTACCACAGCGACTCACTGCCGGTGATCTTCGCGCGCATCCAGAAGGCGCCCCATTTGCAGTTTTGGGGGATGCCGGTGCCGGAGCTTGCGGGTTTTCTGCTGGCGCTGGCGGCGTTCGCGCGCTCGGCGCAGTTCCCGCTGCATATCTGGCTTCCCTACACCATGGACGGCCCGACGCCGGTCTCGGCCTTGATGCACGCTGGCATCGTGAATGCCGGCGGATTTCTGTTCAACCGGTTCGCGCCGCTTTTTGAGCACGCCGGATGGGCATTGCACTGGGCATTTGGGGTGGGTCTCATGACCGCGCTCATAGGTTCGGGATTGATGCTCATGCAAAATGACATCAAGCGTTCGCTCGGTTACTCCACCATGGGGCAGATGGGCTTCATGGTCATGGAGTGCGGTCTCGGGGCGTTTCCGCTCGCGGTCTTCCACCTTATTGCGCATGGCTTTTTCAAGGCCTCGCTGTTTCTTGGGGCGGGCGATGTCATCGGGGATGCGCGCGCGCACGACGGCGTGCCGCCGGATCCGGTCTATACCTCGGTGGTGGAGCGGCGGCCGGCGAGGCCCTCGCGCCTGCCGTGGCTCGTGGCGGCAAGCCTCACCGTGCTGGTCCCGGTGGTGGTGCTGAGCCTGTCGCATTTTTTCGTGGCCGAGCATCTTTTTTATGAGCAAGGGGTCGTGGTGCTGCTGTTCTTCGGCTGGGTCACGGGGGCCCAGGCGTTGTTTGCGGCCCACAAGATGTCGCAGCAAGATCCCTGGCGCCTCATGCTCGGTATCCTCGCGTCATTCGTGGTGGTCGTGATCGGCTATACGCTGATCAGCCATTATTTCGGCCGGCTTCTCTACCCGGATGAGCACGAGAGCCTCATGCTGTATCACGCGGCTAGCATCCATAGATTGTCGTTCGATGCGCTCGTCATGCTGTTGGCGGCGGTGTTCGTGGGGGGGTGGGCGCTGACGTTCTTCGCCGAGTCTCTCGACCTTGGACGCAAATTTGGCGGACGTGGACGCGGCCTCTATCTCGGCATCTACGCCCTTTTGTCGCGCGAGCTTTATGTCGCGGATATCTACGAATGGCTGGGTCAGGTCGTCGTGCATTGGTCGCGGCGGCTCAACGTCTGGCTCAGGTGGTGCTGATATGGACCTTGCGTTGTGGGCCTTGGCTGCCTTATTCACGCCGCTCTTTCCGCTGAGCTGGCTCTTTAATCGCTTGGTTGCAAGCCTCCCCGCCGGGGCCATCCAGGGGTTTGCGGTGCTGGTGTTGCCGCAGCTCGGGATCGAGATTCTGCACCGCGCCCCGCAAGGCCCGCTCTGTTCGGCCGCGTTTAGGCCGTGGGTCATGGCGCTTGCCACAGCGTCGGCCCTGCTCTATGCGGTGCGCGCCTTGAGCGCCCGTGAGCTCGGTGTCTGGACGCGGCTTGTACTGTGCTCGGGGCTGGCGACGGTATGGCTTGCATGGGCGGTTGGGGCGCCTGTGCAAGTGTTGCAGCTGATGGCGCTGGGCTGGGGCCTGCCGGCGGCGGTGGCCTTGTATCTGACCGGTGTTTTCGTGCGGCGCGTGGGCGGCGCGTATGTGGGTCTGCACGGCGGCCTGGTGGCGGTCATGCCGCGCATGACCGCAAGCCTTGTGTTCGCGGTGCTGGCGTTGACGGTGACGCCGGTGTTCCCGGCGTTCTTCATGTTGTGGAAGGGTCTGGGGTCGATCCCCGTGGCGTGGCTGCCGTTTTGGTTGCCGCTTATCTTCTTGTGGGGATGGGCCGCGGGACGGCTTTTCCAGGATTTGCTCTTTGGGGATTACCGTGGCGAGCCCATGACCGACATCGGCGGTATGAGCGTGGCGCTCATCGGGTTCGTGTTCCTGGCCTCGCTCATCGTGAGCGTCATCGGGAGCGGGGGTGCCTCATGGCGCTGACGCTTGGTGATCGCCTCAAGGTGCGCTCCATGGTCTATGTGGCGAGCGAGCCCATACCGCGGTTTTGGCCGATGCGTACCTTCATCCATCACAACCCGCTCTATGGCCTCGAGGACCGGCCGTTCGCGACGGCCGTCGCCGAAGGCAGCCGTCTGTTTCATGCGCGCGGCTATCTCGGGCGCGCGCAGTATCAGGACTATCGGCGCGAGGGGAAGATCGATGACGCACAGTTGCGGCGGCGGATCGGCGATTTTCTGGCCGCGCGCGCCGATCTCCCCGCGGGCCTCGATCTGGAGGCCTGGCTCTGGCAACTGATGACCGGCTGCCGCAGGCCGCGGGCCGTGGAGGGTGGCGATTGGGTGGGAGGCGCTGGCATCAATGCGGCCCTGCAGGATCGCCCGGCATTGCCGCTGGGAGACGATCCGGACGCCGCGCTGCGCAAGCTGCTTTGGCGTCGGTACGACTCCACCTCGCCCGTGTACCGGCATGTGGATGCGCTTTTCGGCACCACGATCGCGGCGACCCTGGACGATCTTTTGACCAAAAGCTGTCTCGATTTCTTCGACGAGGGCCAGTCGGCGTGGCAGGCCCCGGGCCGCGAGGCGGGATTTTTCCAGGCCTGGAAGGATCTCGCACGGCGCAATGCCCGTTTTCTCCTGCGTGGCCTGCATCTGCGTCAGGTATTGGCCGAGGAGGAGACAGCGGAGGGCATGGTGGCCCATGTCCTGCGGCAGCTGCAGGTACCGGAGGCCGCGTGGCAGGGTTATATCACGCACGAACTCACGCGCATGCACGGGTGGGCGGGGTTCATTCGTTACCGGGTGAGCGCCAAGCACTACTATTGGGCGCAGCGCTATCCGGCGGATCTCGTGGATTTCCTGGCGGTGCGCATGGTACTCGGATTGGCGCTTCTCCAGGAGGGGAACCGGCGCCACGGCACCCCGGCCTCGTCTGCTGAGATCGCAGCCCTTCTGGATGGCGCGCCGCGCGAGGCCTATCTGCGCCACGAGCTTTATGGTGGGACCATCCTGCCGGCGTGGGCGCATAAGGTAGACGATGCCCTGGCGCGCCGGCGCCCGACGGCGCTTGCGCGCCTTGCCTCGGCCTATGGCGCGGCCAAGGCCGATTGGGAGAACCGGCGCGCCGCGCAAGCCCTGCGTGAACTGGCGGGCGGGGTCGGCGAAGCCGCCGGGACGGGATTGATGAATCTCGCGCCGGCGCAATTGGATGCCCTGCTATCGGTGCTGCGTGACTGGGAGGACGGCGAGGGCTATGTGTGGTTGCAGGCCATGGAATCCCATTATATCGGCGAGCTTGCCGACAAGATCCGTCCGCCAAGCGATGGGGAGCCGTCGATAAGGCGCCCGTTCGCGCAGGCGCTGTTTTGCATCGATGTGCGCTCCGAACCCATGCGCCGGCACCTCGAGGCCTTGGGGGACTATCAGACTTTTGGCATTGCCGGGTTCTTTGGGGTGCCGCTTGGTTATCTCGAGTTCGGCAAGGGCACCGAGGCGCATCTGTGTCCGGCGGTGCAGACCCCGAAGAACCTCGTCCTGGAGATACCCGCGGGACTGGATATCCAGGAGGAGCCGCTCTACGACGCCCTCCAGCACGTCCTGCATGAGCTCAAGGCCTCGGTGTTGTCCCCGTTCGTGGCGGTAGAGGCGGTGGGCCTGCTCTTTAGCCTAGGCCTCGTCGGGCGCACGCTTGCCCCGCTCGGCTATCATCGCTGGCGCACGCGCCTGCGCGCCGGCAAACCGATCACGCGACTGCTTCTCGACAAGTTGAGCACCGAGCAGGCCGATTCTATCCTGCGCGCCGTGCAAAGGGCGATGATCGTGCGCGCCTTGGCGCGCGAGCTGCGCATTCCCCGTGATCAGGTCACGGACGATGACGTGCGCAATCTGCGCGAGGTGGCCCTCGGGAACGAAGCGAGGCCAAGCCGGCTGGCGCAGCGGCTTAACATGAGTGAGGCCGCGGAGCGAGGTTTCCTCGACAAGCTGCGTAGCGTCTACCGCATCGACCGTGCCGTGACGAGCCTGCAAATGGGGCGGCTTGGGCGTATCGGCTTTAGCGTCGAGGAGCAGGTGCGTTATGTGATGCAGGCGCTGCTGTCCATCGGTCTTGACCGCAACTTCTCGCGGTTCGTGTTGTTGGTTGGGCACATGAGTCACAGTGAAAACAACCCCTACGAATCGGCCCTGGATTGCGGGGCCTGCGGGGGCGGGAAGGGCCTGCCGAATGCGCGCGCGCTTGCTACCATGGCCAATAAGCCGGAGGTGCGTAGGCGGCTGCGCGAGCGCGGCATCGTGATCCCCGAGGATACGTGGTTTGTGCCCGCCATACACAACACCACCACGGATGTCATCGAGCTCCACGACCTCGACATGCTTCCAGCGCGGCATCTTTTGTATCTCGAGCGGCTGCGTAGCGGCCTTGCGGCCGCCAGCCGTTGCTGCGCGGCGGAGCGGATGCCGCTTTTGGATTTGCCCGCGCGGCTGGCCTCCGAGCCCTTCGCGGCGGCGGCCCTGGCCCAGCGTCAGGCCCACGACTGGTCGCAGGTGCGCCCGGAATGGGGGCTTGCGCGCAACGTCTACGCCATCGTCGGACGCCGCGTCCTGACCGAGGGGGTCGACCTGCAGGGGCGGGCATTCCTGCAGTCCTACGATTATCGCCTGGACCCCAAGGGCCGCCTGCTGGAGAACATCCTGACAGGTCCGCTGGTGGTCGGGGAGTGGATCAATCTGGAGCATTACTTCTCGGTGGTCGATACCGAGAGCTTCGGCAGCGGCAGCAAGGTCTACCATAACGTCGCCGGACGTTTCGCGGTGATGACCGGCAATCAGAGCGATCTGCGTACCGGGCTACCGAGTCAGACGGTCTTGAAGGATGGCCGGCCGTACCATGAACCCGTGCGCCTCATCGCCATGGTGGAGGCGCCCCTTGAGTTCGCGCAGCGTACGGTCGGGCGCATCGCCAAGGTGCAGGCGCTCGTCGGCGGCGGCTGGGTGCGGCTCGTGGTGCTGGACCCGGAAGATGATTATCGGATGCACGTCCTGGAAGACGGTGGTTTTCATTGTCATCCACGCTCGGGACGCGGTTACCACGCCGTGGCCCAAAACCCTGTTGCGGAGACATTGCCATGCAATCGCTGAATCTCAGTCCGTTGAAGAAGCTCGAGATCATTCTGGAGGGGGTCCATAAGGACTTCGCGACCGATCTGCTCGACCGCGCGGGCCTGAAGGGCTACACCATCGTCGGTAACCTCTCCGGCAAGGGCAGTCACGGCATGTACGAGGGGCATGTCATGTTCAACGAAGATGACGCCCTCATCATGATCATCGCGGCGGTGGGCGAGGAGCTCGTGGCCCCCATCCTCGAAGGGTTTACCCCGTTTTTCGAACGACATACGGGGGTGGTCTTTGTTTCGGATATCCAGGTCAGCCGTCTCGTTAAGTTCAAGAGCTGACGTTCCGCCATCCACTTAAATTGCGAGGTCCCCATGTCCAATCTGGAAACGCAATATCGTATCGAAAAGGAACCCTATTACAGGGAGGTCAATGGAGAGGTCGGCCTGTTCGAGGCCGCCTACGCGGCGCGCCTGCCGATGATGGTCAAGGGCCCCACCGGTTGCGGCAAGTCGCGCTTCATAGAATACATGGCCTGGCGCTTAAAGCGCCCGCTGGTCAGCGTGGCGTGTAACGAGGACATGACGGCGTCCGACCTGGTGGGCCGCTTCCTGCTCGACAAGGACGGCACCAAGTGGCAGGACGGCCCGCTGACCACGGCCGCGCGTATCGGTGCCATCTGCTATCTCGACGAGGTCGTGGAGGCGCGTCAGGATACGACTGTGGTCATCCACCCGCTTACCGATCACAGGCGCAACCTGCCGCTCGATAAGAAAGGGGAACTGATCCATGCGCACGCGGATTTTCAGCTGGTGATTTCCTACAACCCCGGCTACCAGTCGGCGATGAAGGATCTGAAGCAGTCCACCAAGCAGCGCTTCGGGGCCCTGGACTTCAGCTATCCGGATCGTGAGACCGAGATCGAGATCGTGGCCCATGAGTCGGGGGTGTCCGCCGACGTCGCCGGCAAGCTCGTATCGATCGCCGAGCGTTCGCGCAACCTGAAGGGCCACGGCTTAGACGAGGGGTTGTCGACACGCATGCTGATCTACGCCGGGTCGCTTATGGAAAAGGGCGTCGATGTCCTGGCGGCCTGCAGCATGGCCCTGGTGCGACCGATGACCGACGATCCGGATATGCGTGACGCGCTCGATGCCGCGGTCGGGACGTTCTTCTGAGCCCCGGACCCCAGCCATTGGCGTGCGCGCGGATATACGGCCGCCGGTGCGCCGCGGGTGCGGCCCGTAGTGGCCGCCAAGGGGGGTTTTTGCTAGAATCGTCCGATTTTTTTGCGTGCGGTCTATGATCCAGCTTCGTACATACGTCTATATCGACTCGCTCCAGCCGCAGCTTGCCGCCTACATCGGCAGCGTCTCGCAGGGCTTCCTGCCGGTGCCGGGCGATGCCGCATTATGGGTGGAGGTCTCGCCAGGCATGGCCGTGCATAGGCTTACGGACATCGCCCTGAAGGCCACGAGGGTGCACCTGTCGCAGCTTGTCATCGAGCGCGAGTATGGGGCCATGGTCATTCATCACCGGGATCAGAGCGATGTGCGCGAGGCCGGCCACGCGGTGCTGGCGCGCCTGGGCGCGGCGCAGGGCGACCGCAAGGCCTGCCGGGTGACCTGGAACGAGGTCATACGCGGCATGATGCCGGACCACACCGTGCTCATTAACCGCCAAAATCGTCGGGGCTCTATGATCCTGCCGGAACAGAGCATGTTCATCCTTGAGACCGAACCGGCGGGCTACATCATCTATGCCGCGAATCAGGCAGAAAAGGCCTCGAACATCACCCTGATCGACGTACGCGCGGTAGGGGCCTATGGGCGCATGATCATCTCGGGGCGCGAGGCGGACGTGGATGAGGCGGCCGCCGCCGCGGTCCACGCCGTGAAGAACCCGTCCTGGACCTGAGACATGGATCGCCACGAGCTGCATGACGCCTTGTGCCATTATTACAGCCGCTTCCCGGAGGAGGCGGCCTACGCGCGGCGTGCCCGCCGTCTTCTGGAGGAGTCGCCCCACTGCTTTGACCGACAGGCCGATGGCCTGCATGTGACGGCCTCCGCGTGGGTGCTGAACCCGCGTCGGGACGCCACGCTGCTCATGCTCCATCGCAAACTCGGGCAGTGGTTTCAGCCGGGCGGACATGCCGATAGCGACGAGGACGTGGTGCGCGTGGCGTTGCGCGAGTGTAGCGAGGAGACCGGGCTTGCGGCGGAGCACATTCGGCTTCTCAGTCCGGCGGTCTTTGACGTCGACATTCACAAGATACCGGCGACGCGCTCGGAGCCGGAACACGAACATCTGGATATAAGGTTCCTTGTCGAGATAGACGAAAATCTGCCGTTACCGGGCAACGACGAATCGCACGAGCTGCGTTGGGTGGCGCTACGCGAGGTGCCGCGCTATAACCGTGATCGCTCCCTGCATAGGCTCGTGGTCAAAAGCGCGGCCTGGCGGCGTCTTGCCTGAGCCCGCATAGGCCCTCGGCAAGGTAACAGGCATCGCCGATGCGGTGCGGCACAAGGCCATGGCCGATTCGTGGAAGATGTGATGCCTTCGCGGGTGACCGACCATGGCGAGACGAGCGCGTAGCCTGAATGCGGCGTCGGGGCCGGTCTGGTAATATGAGGGCTCTACGTTGACTGGCGGCCGGTCGACGCCCGTGGAAACCTCAGGAGTCGGCGCCGCGGCATGGAGGGATGCCATGGACATGTGCAACACGACCGAGGTCAAGCACTCACGCCACATCGAGCGCCAGTATCAGGGTGAGGCTACCCACGACGGCGCCGGGGTGCGTCTGACGCGGCTTTTGTCACAAGGACTTCAGAGGCGTCTCGATCCCTTCCTGATGCTGGATTTTTTTGGCAGCGAGGACGCAGCCGATTATCTGGCGGGATTCCCCGATCACCCCCATCGCGGTTTCGAGACCATAACGTATATGCTCGAAGGGCGCATGCGCCATCGCGACAATGCCGGTCACGAGGGATTGCTGGCGACCGGGGGCATGCAGTGGATGGTCGCGGGCCGTGGCGTGGTGCATTCGGAGATGCCTGAACAAGAGGCCGGGCGCATGGCCGGCTTCCAGTTATGGTTGAACCTCCCGGCGCGCGACAAGATGACGAGTCCCTGGTATCGCGACTTCGCGGCCGCGGATCTGCCTTGCGCCAACGGTGCCGGCGGCGCTCGCGCCATCGTGCTTGCCGGGATCGCGGAAGGCGTGGCCGGGGCCGTGCAACGGGACGCGACCGAGCCGCTCATCCTGGATCTGCAGCTGCCGGCTGGGGCTTCGTGGTCACAGCCGCTTCCCCCGGGCCATCACGCGTTTGCGGTGCTCTATGCGGGGCAGGCGGCCGTCGGCGAGCAGGCGCTGACGCTGGAGGCGCTCGCGGTATTGGACGATGATCCGGCGGCCGACGGAGTGATCGTGAGTGCGCGGGAGGAGGCGCGCGTGTTCCTGGTGGCGGGCCGTCCCTTGCGCGAACCCATCGTGCAGTATGGCCCGTTCGTCATGAATACGCGCGAGGAGATCGCCGCGGCCGTGCAGGATCTGCGTGAGGGGCGCTTCGGCTAGCGATCAGGGTGACGGTCGGCCTGAGGGCCGTCTTGCACGCAGCGCTGGGAGGCGGGCGGGACCCGGTGGTTTGGGGCGTGGTGCTTGTGGGTGGCGCCTGTCGGGGGACGGCATCGCCTGATGTCGATCTTGTCGCGCTTTTCGCAACCGCCAGCCTTGTCGTTCGGCGAAAAGGTTTTATACTGACACAGGTCACATGGGCCGTTAGCTCAGTTGGTAGAGCAGCTGACTCTTAATCAGGTGGTCCCAGGTTCGAGCCCTGGACGGCCCACCATATAATCCGGTAATCCGGCGCGTAGCCCCTCTTTCGAAAAGCCAGAATTTGGGCACTCACCCGCAGGAACGGGACTCATGACCGCCGCGCCCCCGCCCACGGCAGCCGCATGGGCTTGCGGGTCAAGTCGGCATCGTGGTGACCCGCCTCAAACCGCGGCCTTGCATGGCTGGCCATTCCCGCCGAGCACAAGGCGTGCGCAGGTTGCCCGTATGCACGATGGGGGCATGCATGGTGGCCCTAGGTCATAATGCTTCTGTCCTTCCCCTGGGTGCAAAGACTTATCGCCACCAACGGCAGCGCCAACAGGGATGGACATAATATCCGCCGCGAGGAACAATCACGCAACCGGAAAGCAGTAGCAATCCCATCAGGATGATCAAAGCCTTCCAGTGATTGCGGTAATGTCGCCAAAGGTCTAGGAGCATGGGTGTCCGCCTCCAATAGAAGGGAATTCTCCATGGGGTTCTCAGTATCTTCTGGCTGATTAATTGGCGCAATGGAAATTGTGTTACCGGATGTAACTAATGTCGGAAGGCGCGCTTGACCTGTGAGAGCGATTTGTAATGGCGTACGCATGCTCGCTATCGCGGGAGTGGCCCCTCTGAGCCAAGGAGACACGCGGGGCCGACCGCATGGTCGGTGATGCCCGAAGTAGCTGAAGGAGAGGTCATGGAGCACCAGGCTCTCGGCCTCGAGATGGCGGGCGGCAAGCTTCTTCTGGATACGATCCTGGCGGGTCAGGAGTCACTTCATGGTGGCATAGCAATCGTTCTCCGTGACTCCGCCATTCCCAACATCTCGGCCATGGTGGCGCACACCACCGCAAATCAGAAAGTGACACTCTCAATCCGCTAAAGCGGGTAAGCAATGGGATGGACCCCTTCTCACCTAAACGGCAACAAAGTGCCAGACTGATAGTCCCAGACATCAGTCAATGATGAAAAGGAGTCCGCCATGAAGAGTATTCGGGTTGGGG
>JAKBUS010000041.1 GCA_021841585.1 Pseudomonadota bacterium
CAACGCCCCCAGCGACTTCGGCACGGTGATGTCCTCTTGTCTCGCCCATGCACGTCGTAAGTACGTCGAATTGACCGAGACCTTCCCAGAAGAAGTGCGCTTCGTGCTGGAGACATTGCGTGAGGTCTATGGGACCGAGGCCCGCATCCAGGCCGAGGGTCTCGACCCAGAACCGCGACTCCTGCGTCACCAAGCCGAGAGCGCACCGCGCATGGCGATCTTGGAGCAGTGGATGCGCACGCAGTTTGAGGAGCGCCGGATCGAGCCCAACTCGACTTTGGGCGCCGCCATCCGTTACATGCAGAAGCGCTGGCCCGAACTCACGCTATTCCTGCGCGTGCCGGGCGCCCCGCTCGATAACAATGTGACCGAAAGGGTTCTGAAAAAGGCCATCCTGCACCGAAAGAATGCGCTCTTCTACCGTACTCTCAACGGCGCCTATGTCGGCGATACGTTCATGAGCCTCATCCACACCGCCGAACTGAACCACGTAGCCCCGTTCGAATACTTAGTCGCTCTACAGCGTCACGGGGACGCGGTCGCCGCGAACCCCGCCGACTGGATGCCCTGGAACTACCAGGCGACGCTCGCCCAGCAAAACCCCGGCCCTGAACCCCCCGATTAGCCGATCTGCACGGTGGCCGAGCGTTTTACGCATCTCTGCCGGAAGGACACCGCGTAGCTGAAGAAACCCGAGTCGTCCCGCTCCGGCGCATTGCGAGCGCAACACCACCGAGGACAAGACTCGCGGCCAACACGAAGCGATCTGTGAGGGCCTCTTGCAGAAAGAGCCAGCCGCCCAAGGCCACGATCACCGGCACCGCGAGCTGGATTGTAGCGGCCACGACCGTCGCAAGTCGCGGCAAGAGCGCATACCACAGTAGGTAGACGAGCGCCGACGTCACCGCACCTGAGACGATCGCTTCGGCAAGGCCAAGTGGGTGTATGGGTCCGGGCGCGACCCCCGACAGGAAGCGGATCGCGCCGAGACCCAGGGCCAAAAGGGCCGCGTACACGAAATTCGAGGTCGTCTGCGCGAGAGGATTGCCCCGATCCCGCCCCGGCATCGAATAGAGACCCCAGGCACTACCCGCGATCAGCATGCCGATCACGGCCCACGGGGCCGGGGTGTGGAGGCGCAGGGCGACGAGTGTATAGAGGCCGGAGAGCGCCAGGAGTCCGCCGAGAAAGTGGCTGACCGTGGGTCGTTCGCCCCGCCGCACAGCTCCGAGGAACATGGTCCATTGCACCGCAAAAAACAGCAGCAGGGCGCCCATCGCGGCCCCCAAAACGAGATAGGTGTAGGAGAAGGCGGCCGCGTAAAGAAAAAGCCAGAGCGCGTTCCATCTCGGGCGCGTGAGACTCTGGCCCCCGGAAAGCCACAGAAGCGTCGCGGCCCCGCTCGCAAGACGCACCAATGTAAAGAGCGTCGGGCCAATGAGATGGTGCGCCAGTGCGCCGCGCGCGAGCAGGCTGTTGGCAGCCATGCCGATGAGGACTATCAGGGTCAGCGATACGCCGCTCACTCGCGCCAGATACGAATGCCGTGTCATGGGGCCCCGCGCATAGTGATGCATTCCTTCACGCTCGTCGGATAAATGTCAGCGAGTGCGCCTGACTCTTTTTGTGCACGCCCGATCTAGCAACGCATTTGATATGCTCGCGGTCTGGGACGTTGGTCGGCCTTTGTTCCTCCCATCCACGTTACCGGAGGCAAGTCATACTCCCAAGGGGCCAACGCGCCTTATACCCTCTGAAACGTGAGCTCCACAGGTGTCGGCTCACTCACCGTGTTGTATACCGGAGAAACGTGCTTGACGTGTTCGACAAGCGCCTGGATATCCTCATCCGACGCAGGGCTTTTCACGTGGCAATGCACCGTAATCCCCTGGAATCCCGGCCGGACCGAGTCCGAAAGCGCCATAAAGCCCTGGAGATCAATAGTCCCGCGCAGTTCGATTGTCAGCTGTTCAATGGGCAGATTCCGGACCGCTGCGTTGTATGTCAATCCTACGGTGATACAGGCGGCGAGTCCCGTCAGAAGCAGCTCGACCGGATTGGGTCCTTTGTTGGTACCCAATAAGACAGGGGGTTCATCGCTCTCAATGAGGAAGGGGGTCGCCCGGGATGTGTCCTCTTGCCCCATTCCGTAAAAGCCCTGCACATGAGTCCGGGCGTGCGCTCCCGAGACCCAATGCGTAACCGTCCGAAATTCACACTGGGCCAACTTCGGGTTGTCCTGAATCGCGCCAACGGCGTCGGCGAGGCGAGCACTATCAACGCCGTTCAATAACGAGCTGTTGTCTGTCATCGGTCTGACTCCTTTTGTAGTCTGCAAAATCTCCGGTGAATCTCCTTCGCCCGGCTCCGGTTTCTCAGGAATCCCCAAATCGACAAGGCTGCAGCTCGTCTTCCGCATGGCGCGACAGGCTTCGCTGCCGGGCATGTAATCGAACGAGCAGGGCTTGCCTTGAAGCTCAACCCAATCCGCGTGTGCATATTTTTCTTCCGGAAGATTTGGCGGGAAATACACACACTGGAGACATAACGGGTCGTTTTTGGAAACTATCTCGCTCATAGTAGCCTCGCAGATCAAACGCCCGCGCGTGCGGACAGCAATCCGTCCGCTCGCAACGCAGCCCGAATAGCGGAATGTGCCCGGCAACACGTTTGGTAGGCCGTCAACTCAGGCCAAGGACCACATATCCGCGCCAACCGCCGGAGTCCCAAGCAACACACCCTTGGGTTGTAGTCCCGTTTCATAGGCACCTCTGCCTCACATCGACCGCAACAGCTGCGGTGGACGCGTTGGTGCGTCGCGCGGCACCGAAGGCGCTATTCATACGCTATTTCGCCACGTCCGTTAAGTACGCACTTTTTTGTTATATACCTACGTAAAAGAGAGGCTGTATACTTAAAGTAACCTCTGGGAGGCGTACCGTCTCCCAGGGCTATCGGCAATCGGTTAAGGAGGGGCCATGACAAGACTCAAAGAGCGGCGCGTCGAGGAACCTCCTTGTGCAGTCGATGTGACGCTGCGTGTCATCGGAGGGCGCTGGAAAGTGCTCATTCTCCAAGAGTTGTTTCTGGGAACCCGGCGATTTTCGGAAATCCAGCGGACGATTTCCGGGATCACTCAGAAGATGCTCACCCAACAGTTACGAGAGATGGAGGCGCACGGCGTCGTAGATCGATTGGTGTACGCTCAGGTGCCGCCGAAGGTAGAGTATTCCCTAACCCCCTTGGGAGAAAGCTTATGGCCAGTGCTGATGGCGATGCATGAGTGGGGACTGACGCAGTCGGGAACAGACCGCTCGGCCATTGATCGAAAACACGAGGACAAGCGTGCGCCGGCCATCGGTCTGCGCCACAGAACTTTCAAAGTGCCCACTCACAAATAACGGGATGGTGTGTCTGTGTCGTTAGCAGGGCCCAGTCGATTTCCTGCGCATAATTTTGGGTGTGTCATCCTTGACTCCCGTCAGCAAAAGAGGCGCCTCATGTCATCTGATCAATCCTGTAATGAATCGCTAATTGCACTGTTCGCCGTCCACCTGAGAACCGAAGCCTATTCGGAAAAGAACAGCCGCGTATACATTGCTCAAGCGCGGGAAGGCGGGCGGTGTTATGCCGAAATCGTCGCATGCAACCCAGAAAACGCAAGAAGATCACTATGTTGGCTTATTTGACAACAGATCGCCTAGCATAATCGCTTACAAGAAAGCCGTGCTGATCACCCGTTTCAAAGATGTGGCCCCAGCGGTCGGTTGATCGAGATGGTGGTCTGGCGATTACCCGAGCCGGCGCTACCGTGCGCTCATCCCTTCAAGTATCGGCTCGTCTACGTGGTGGAGGGCGAACGGGTGATTGGCTTCGACAATGAACGCGGCAAGGGTGTGATCATAGCCACATCGGAGGCGAGGAGCGTCCCTATGCGTTCGCGGGGCTGGATCGCTTAATTGAAGACTTCATCGCAGAGGTGGAACGATGGAACAGCGCACACTGATTGTCACTGTGCAACCGGACTGGCGGGGCGCGTTGCGCGTAGCCGGCCGGGTAGCCGAAGCGCGCCACTATCAGGGCGAGCGATTGAATTTCGAGACACCAGAGGCTTTTTTTAGCCACATGACAGCGCGGCGATGGGCGCTTGTGCATCTCCTACTGGGTGCGGGCGAGGTATCGGTACGGGATCTGGCCCGACGGGCTGAGCGCGACGTGAGGCGTGTCCATGAAGACGTGACAACGCTTGCAAACCTCGGGCTCGTGGAACGTACCGAGCGCGGCGGCGTCGTGTGCCCGTTTGCCGACATCCATGTCGACATGCACTTACGTGAGGCCGTTTGACCCGCACACAGTTAGGCCAAGGCAACCCCAGATAACGCAACCCATCCTTTCATACCATGTCACTCAGAGGGGAAATGGGGCCGGACGCTGTCGCTCTGCAACATCACCGCCGCCACAACGTCAGCGGGAAAGAAAACGCGCCGCCCCATTTTGATCTTGCCGGCCAGGAGCGCGCGCACCCAGGGCGTCTCGCGACAACTCCAGGAAGAGAAGGCGAAGCGCATGGCTTTCTCGCTCCGGTGGAGCTCGGCCGCCACCATGGGTATGGTCAGGAGCGTGCCGTATTTTTCCGCAATGCGGTCGGCCAAGGCTTGAATGCGCGCTTCGCGATCCGTGATAGGGGAGGGCTCGGACATACGATGATCTACTACTGCAACCCTTGCCCCAGGGGCCTTTGGCCTCCAGGGCGACGATTGATGTCGTCGAGCCGTTCGGCGATCGCCCGGGCCGTATCCTCGTCATCCGTCAACAGCGCCTGGATGCCAATCGTCATGTCCTGGAGGCGCCCGGCAGGATTGAGGGGCGGGGCCATGGCAAATGCCAGGTCTTCGGCGGCCAACGGCACGCCTCGAGGCGGAGCACGGCGGCGCCCTCTGATAGGATCACGACCGGTATAGGGCCCCTAAGCTCCGCCACCCCCGAGCCCGATCAATGGTCATCTCCCTGTCGGGCACGATACCCGCGCCCAGACCGCAACCGGCCGGAGTGTTCGGCCCGAAATCGGGACCGGGGACCCCGGCCTCGCCAGGCACGATCGCGCTCAGGACCCTCGGTCTACCGAGGCGATGATCGTCGCGAGGCGCGCGTTCGTCAGGCGTCTTTGGAAGACGTGGACGCGGCCATCTTTCGCTCGATAGATCAGGATCGGAGCAAAACGCATCCACGGATTCCCTTCGACCGCGGTCAGGGCCTGAAAGTCCTGGCGCAGGATGTGCTGGGTCCGCGGTTGCACGGGTACGGGCGTGATGCCGGCGCCGGTCGCGTGCGCGAAGCGTGCCTCGCCTTCGTCGAGGACCCGCATGGGTTGCCCGGACTGCAGGATGGCGGCCGCCTTGCCGGTGCTCGTGGGTGACAGGTAGGCGACAAGGATCTGGCGGATCGTCAGCTGATCACGCCTGATGAGCGGCGCAAGTTGCTCGAAAAGCGCATGGTTAGGGCGCGAATTGGGGTCGATGAAGTCGTAGAGCACCTTGGGCCCGTGACCGGCCGCGACCCAGTGGAGCCCACTTATGTGCTGATAGAGTAGCGTCCCGCTTCGTTGCCAACCCATGCCGCGCGCATGCGCGTTGGTGATGAGCAACGCGACCAATGCAAACCCCGCCAGCGCCTCTATGCGCCGGTTCCTGGGGCGGAAGTGGTGCATCCGCGACTGCTGTCCTGACATCGATTCAATCCTCCGTGCGAAAAGACGGATACGCGGCTCACGCGCCCAGCCGGGCGTCCGTATGGGCGCGGCGTCCTGGATCGGGAACATCTTTTGGGAAACGCCGCCGGTACCGCCATCTCTATTATTATCGGCAGGTCCCATGACCTGTCGCAAGGCAAAACGGCGTGCATTATCCAACGATTATCGCGCGGAGATCCCTCTTGGATCCTTCGCGACGTGGTGCGCGCCGTGCATGCATGATACCCTTCCCTGCGTGTGCCCTGGCGGTTGCCTGAACGAAGTCCGTGAACCCGAAGGCCTTTTTGTCCCAAGAAAGCGACGAGCGGCGGCTCTTCGCGACGCGCATACGCGTTGCCGTGGGCGCAGCGCTCGTGCTGCTGCTGGCCCTGGTGGGGCGTTTGGCCTACGTCCAGATCGGACGGCATGCCCATTACGCGGCGCTCGCCCGCGACAATCTCTCGCGGCCACTGCCCTTGCCGCCGGCGCGCGGCCTGATTCTCGATCGCCATGGCGTGGTCCTCGCCGGTAACTTTCCCGCCTATACCGTGTCGATCGCGCCGCGCGCGGTTCCCCATCTCACGCAACTTCTGACTCGCCTCAAGGGTCTTATTGGTCTTAACAGCCGAGATCTCCAACGCTTTCGGCACGCGGTCCAAACGCACGATTCCGCCGATTTTCTGCCCCTGCGCCGCAATCTGACGAGCATTGAGACCGCGCGCCTAGCGGCGCACCTGCCGGAATTGCCGGGCGTGCGCCTGCAGGCGCAATTGCGCCGCAATTATCCCTTTGACGGGCTGGCGGACCCGGTGGTCGGCTATGTGGGCCCGATCACCAGGGCCGAAGCCGCGCACCATGTCCGTCGCGACATGGGCTTTCAGGACGTGGGGCAGACCGGCATTGAGCGCCTATACCAGCGCGAGCTCATGGGGCGCATGGGCTTCAAGGACGTCGAGGAGAACGCCCGGGGACGCCAGGTACGGGTCCTAAAGCGCGTACCTGGACGTCCCGGCGACAACCTCTACCTGACCATCAGCGCGCAGATGCAGGCGGTTGCCGAGCAGATGTTCAAGGGGCGCCGGGGGGCTGCCGTGGCCTTGAATCCGCGCACCGGGGCGGTGCTCGCGCTCGTGAGCAGCCCCACCTACGATCCGAATCCCTTCGTGCTGGGGATTAGCCGGCGCCGCTATGCCAAACTCATGGACAATCCACGCGGACCCCTGGACAACCGGGCCCTGAACGGCCTCTACCCCCCAGGGTCTTCGATCAAGCCGTTCTACGCCTACGCCGCGCTCCAGACCCATTGGTTTCATCCCCGCCGTCGGGTCTTGTGCCGGGGAACCTGGCACATCCCCGGCAACAATCACATTTTTCATGACTGGTTGCCGTGGGGCATGGGGCGCATCGGCCTTGAAAAGGCGCTTGAGGAGTCCTCGGACGTCTATTTCTACAAGCTGGCCTACCGCATGGGCATTGATCGCATGGCGCGTTATCTCGAGGATTTCGGATTCGGGCACGCCACGGGCATCGACCTTCCCGGGGAATCGGCGGGGACGGTACCGACACCGCAGTGGATCCAGGCCAACGACTCACCCTGGTACGAGGGCGAGACCATCATAACGGGCATCGGACAAGGACCGCTGCTGGTGACGCCCCTGCAGTTGGCGGATGCCATGGCGACACTCGCCAATCATGGGGTGCGCATGCGCCCGTACGTAGTGCGGGCCGTGCAGAACCCGCTTACCAAGGCGGTTCATTACATGAAACCGCACGCCTATCCCGCGATCCCCCGTCACCGCCCGGGTAGCGACACCCTGCTCGTGGATGACCTGACGCACGTCATCTCCGGATCCCTGGGAACGGCGCACATCATCGCCCACCGGCTACCCTACGCCGTGGCCGGCAAGACAGGAACGGCGCAGCTCTGGAGCGCGCCGGCAAAAGGCAAATATAAGGGCCCGCGGCTCCATTCGGACGCGCTCTTTACCGCCATGGCCCCGGTCCCGGACCCGCGCATCGTGGTGGCGGTAGTGCTTGAGCACGCCGGGTTCGGGCTGCATTCCGCAATCCCGACAAAGATCGCCCGAGCGCTCATCAATCTGGACCTGCTGGGCCATGTGCACGTCCGCCGAGCCCCCAAAACCCTGGTGGCGCGCTTTGCCAAAGAGCGGCGCCTGAACGCGCGCGCGTTGACACTCGAGGCGCGCACGCGCAGGGCGCCATCGATGTCGGTGGATCAGGCCGGCTGATGAGGTCAGAGGGCTTGTAGCGACCCGCATGGTGGGCGAGCTCCGATGATTTATAACTCATCGAAGCCCTTTCACTATTTGCTTATTATCGATGCCCTATCGGTAATCGCCCCGGATCTTGGCCTCTTGTGATCCGCCTGCCTTAAGGAGCAGTCTATCCCCATTTCCATGGTACTCTGAAGGAACGACAGCCGATGGTGGTGGCGGTGCGCTTAACCTTAGCCGATGCATGCCTTTAGTCGAAGTTTCACGAAGCCCGCGGGCCCAATGTCGGGCGCAGCCGCCGGGGAACCATCGGAATCAGCCGGCATCGGCATGATCCATGCGGGATTCCTCACCGGCTTTAACCATGGCGTATTGAGCCGCGCGCCACTCGTGGAGATATCGCCCCTTATCGCGGCTTTGCGGCCACCAGCGCCGCGCCCCCGGCGCGCAGGGAAATCCCCGGCGAAGGAGGAGGGGAGATCTCGCCTCTGGCATGGCGGCGATTGCAGACCGCGCCCCTTCGAGGGCTTCTCGGGACCGGTACCGACAACGCTTCCCGGAATTGTCGCACCGAGCAATTCCGGGCAATCCTGTCTACAATTGGAGTCGTAGCTCGATTATTCCTGGGAGCCCCCCTTGACCGTTGCCAATCCGCTGGCTGATGCGACTGTGCAGGCCGAACGCGAGGCCTTGACTGCAGCCCTGCTGCAGGCGGCGGCGCATCTCGCCCAGGGACAGGACGCCGAGGGCATCCTGCGGCCGTTCTGCGAGGCGTTGGTGGCGGCCTCACGCCATATCCGGCTGGCGTGGATGTGGCTCGGGGCCCCGGATACCACGATCATCCGCCCGGCCTACGTCGTGGGCCCCGCCCACGAGTACGCCCAGGCCCTGGTCTTGGGGGCGGACGAAGCCACGCGCTCTTTAAGTCCCGGCCTTAGGGCTTTGGCGAATGGGCGTCCCGTCATGGCCACCGTCCGATCGGACCCCACCTTCGCGCCTTGGCGCGCCGAGGCCTTGCGTCATGGCCTGGAGGTGAGCGTGAGTTTTTCATTCGGCGAGGCAAATGACAACCAGCGCGGGCTCGTGGCGATCTATGCCGATCAGGCGGATTATTTTACGCGCCTCGGTCTGAACCCCTTTGTCGCGTTTCAACATTTGGCACAGGTGGCGTTGACCCAGGCGGCCTTGCGCGAACGCCTGAATACGCTCGCCACACTCGATTCTTTGACCGGGCTGCTGAACCGCGGGGCCATGCAAGCGGCGCTGGAAGGTCATCACGCCCAGGCCCAGTGCCAGCGACAGGCCTACTGCCTGCTGCTGCTCGATATCGACCGTTTCAAGCTCATCAATGATGGCTACGGCCATGTGGTGGGCGACAACGTGATTCGGGATGTGGGGAAAGTCCTTCAAGAAATGTTGCGCCCGGAGGACCGGGTCGGACGATGGGGCGGTGAAGAGTTCCTATGTCTGTTGCCAGGGACGGATTGCGCCACGGGCAACCGTGTAGCCGAGGATCTACGCGCGCGCATCATGGATCATACCTTCCCCGCCGGAACCGTGCGCACGGTGCGCGCCACGGTGAGCCAGGGGCTTGCCTGCTTCCCCACGGACGGCCGCAATATCGAAGAATTGCTGAACCATGCCGATATGGGGCTCTATGAGGCCAAGCGCGATGGTCGCAATCGCGTGGCGCGGGCGAGCGACCGGGGCCGCAGCCTGTTTGCCACGGCCCAGCAACTCGAGGCGGCGCTCACGTCAGGACAGGTGCGGCCAGCCTACCAGCCGATCATAGCCTTAAGCGACGGGCACATCATGGCCAAAGAGGCCCTTGCGCGCATCATCACACCGGAAGGCGTGCTGGAGACCGAGCACTTCATCGAGGCAGCCGATCGCTTTCAGTGGCTCCATAGGCTCGATCACGACATGATCGGCCAGGTCATCGAGCACTGCGCGGCTGAGCGCAAGGCCCGGCGCCCGCGCATTGCCTATTTCGTGAACGTCTCCATCGACCTTTTGCACCACGCGGAACGGGTACAGGATCTTCTTGATCGCATCACACGCACGACGATGCCATGTTGCACGGACACCGACGCCGAAAAGCCCCTGGTCATCGAGATCACCGAACGGCAGTTCCTGGGCGATTTCGATGCCGTGCGCCGAACGCTGGCCCCATTTCTCGCCTTCGGCATCCGCCTTGCCCTGGATGACTTCGGCAGCGGCTACTCGTCTTTTCGCTACCTCACCGAACTGCCGTTTGCCTTCGTCAAGCTCGACCGAGGGCTCGTGAAGCGGGTCCGGACCGCGCAAGGCCGGCGCATCCTTCGCGGACTCCAGGACCTCGCAGGCGACCTCGGATTTCGCACCATCGCCGAAGGGGTCGAAGATGAGGATTGCGCCGACGCCCTGGCGGCTATCGGCATCGACTGGGCGCAGGGCCATTACTTCGCGGCACCACGTTTCGAAGATACGCACGAGACAGGGTGAAGGCCTGTCAGCAGCGTTCGCGATCGTGTTTGAGTGAGGGCTTTTGGCGGGTAACGGTCGACCCCATCGGCACACGCCTGTCTTTTCTTTAGGGACGCATCAGCGCGGCGAAGGCCTCGTAGATGATCTCCGGGGGTGGCGGACAACCGGGTATCGTAAGATCCACGGGGAGCACGCAGCCCACCGCGCCCACGGTCGCGTAATTGGCCGTGTAGACCCCGCACCCGCACGCGCAGTCCCCTAGGGCGACGACGCGCTTGGGGTCCGGTATGGCGTCATAAGCCATACGCAAGGGATCGGCCATGGCGCGCGTAACCGGACCCGTGACCAGCAGGATATCGGCATGTCGCGGGCTTGCCACCAGGCGCACGCCGATGGCCGCGAGATTGTAGACGGCATTGCCGAGGGCCTGGATCTCGAGTTCGCAGCCGTTGCACGACCCGCTATCGACATGGCGCACGGCAAGCGAGCGCCCAAGCTCGGCCGTTAATGACGCCGGGGATGCCTTCGCACCACACCGTGGCCCTGGGTGAGCGCTGGGCCGGCGCGGGTGGATGCCGGTTTTCAGGATTTGGCGTAGCAGTTTGTGCATGGCGATTAGAGATCGTGGCCGCTATAGGCGAGATTGAAGGATTTGTTGATGAGCGGAAAATCCGGGACGAGCTCGCCTAGCACCACACGCTCGAGGAGCGGCCAGTTCTGCCAGGAGGGGTCATGCATATGGACATGATGGCTTCCAAGACCCGGCGCGCGCGTCACCGCGGCCAGGACCGGCCCGCGCCAACCCTCCACGGCGCCGAGCCCCAGTACGCCGCACGGTGGGCCGCAGGGCACGCGCGCCGGACCGTCCGGAAGCGCGGCAAGGATGGCGCGGATAAGCCGCAAGGACTCATAGATCTCGTCGAAGCGTATCGCGACGCGCGCGGCGACATCACCTTCGGCGCGCGTCGCGATACGCGCCTTCAGTGTGTCGTAAGGCGGTGATGGCGAAAAGACACGCAGGTCACGGCCTATCCCGCTTGCGCGCGCGATAAGCCCCGCGGCCCCCAGGGCCCGTGCCTGGGTCTCGTCGAGGCGCCCGGTCCCGAGGAAGCGCTCCTGCAGGCCGGCATGATCGTCGATGATGTTCTGGAGGCTCCGTGTGGCCTGAAGGAGGGTAGTGCATTCGCCATCGAGGAGGGCGACTGCTGCAAGGTCGAGATCGCCGGCCACGCCGCCCGGGATAATCATGTCCATCAGATAACGATGACCGAAAAGCTGCCTATGCGTCTGAAGCCACCGCTCCTTCAGGAGACCAAACTGCGTGTGGCCAAATGCGAGCCCGCCGTCCTGGCAGAGCGCGCCGATATCACCCAGGTGATTTGCGATACGCTCACGCTCCCACAGCAAGGCGCGCAACCACAGCGCCCGCGGCGGGACCGTACACGCGCTCACCGCCTCCACGGCCATGGCATAGGCCCCGGCATAGGCGGCGGTGCTGTCGGCGCAGATGCGGCCGGCCAACCGTCCCCCCTCCGCGAGCGGCAACCCCTCGAGGCGCTTGGCAACGCCCTTGTGGGTGTAACCGAGCCGCTCCTCAAGGCGCAGAATCTCATCGCCCACCACGGAAAAGCGGAAATGCCCCGGCTCTATCGTGCCGGCATGGATGGGCCCGACCGCGATCTCGTGGACGCCGCTCCCGCGCACGGGAATGAAGGGGTAGGAGGGGTCGGCGGGGCCCACTTTAGGCGCGCCTTCGGCAAAATCGCGGCGTAGCGGGAAGTCCGTGGACCCCCACGCCTCATGGCGCAGCCATGGCCGGGTATCGCCGACATCGCATGAGATTCCAAGGAGATCGAAAAGGGCGCGCTCCTGGCGCGCCGCCTCCGGGAATAGCTCGCTCAACGCGGGAAAGCGCGGATCATCATGGCCGGCCGCAAGGCTCATCCAGCGCCACGCGCCGCCACAGATGACGATCGCATGGACGACAAACCCGATACCCGCCGGGCGCTCGTCGCTGCCCCACAGCGCCGCCAGCTGTCCGTCCTCGGTGCGCCACCTGGCAGCCAGCGCGCGCCACGACTTACCGTCGACCCAGGCATGAGCGGCTGGCAGGGGGCCTGGCAACCGTGCCCAGGCCGTGTCGGGATGAAGATCGTCGCATGGCATGATCTATTCCTCGTTCGTCACGGTGCTATCAAACGCGCGGCCTCCGTATACCAGGCGGCCAACAGCGGGGGCATGGCAAGCCCCAAAACCAATACCAGCAGGAGATGCGCGAGCGGCACCGGCAGCGAGGGCGATGTCGGTATCCGCGGGCCGGCCGCCGAGCCAAACACCATCGCCTGAGCGCGCCGGAAGATCGCCGCGAAGGCCACGCCAAGCGCGAGGATCAAAAGTGGTACAGACCAAGGGGCCCTGCGCAGAGCGGCGACCAGGATCAGAAACTCGCTTGCGAAGATCCCGAATGGCGGGGTCCCGAGGATGGCGAGAGCGCTTCCCATGAACGTCCAACCGAGCGCCGGATTGCGATTCATGATGCCGGTGATGCGATCCATGTCCTTGGTACCTTCGCTCTGCGCCACCTCGCCGCTTGCAAAGAACACCGAGGACTTGGTGAGCGAGTGCGCGGTCATGTGCAGCAGGGCCGCGAAGGTCGCGAGCGGACCGCCCAGGCCGAATGCGAACGTCGCAAGACCCATATGCTCGATCGAGGAGTAGGAAAACAGCCGCTTCAAGTCGCGCTGACCCCCGAGGGAAAAGGCCCCGAACAAGACCGATGCCAACCCGAAACCGATCATGAGTCGCCCCGGCCAATGGGTCACGGTGCCCGCGGAGGCGAGCGCCTTGAAGCGCACGATGGCGTACAGCGCCACGTTCAAAAGCAGGCCCGACAGCACCGCCGAGATCGGGGTCGGGCCCTCGGCGTGCGCATCCGGCAGCCACGCGTGAAAGGGTACGAGCCCAACCTTGGTCCCGTAGCCTGCGATCAAAAACACGAACGCGATCGTCATGATCGCCGGATTGAGCCGGTCGCGGACCCCATAGAGGCGCGTCCAGAGGAGCGCCCGATGCGCGCCCAGGACCGAATGGGCGGCGAAATAGACCATGATCGTCCCAAGCAGCGCAAGCGCGATCCCGACGCCGCACAATATAAAATATTTCCAAGCCGCCTCGAGGCCCGCTGGCGTGCGGTAGAGACCGACAAGCAGCGCCGTGCTCAAGGTCGCGGTCTCCATGGCGATCCACAGGACGCCGATGTTGTTGCTAATGAGCGCAAGCAGCATGCTAAAGACAAAGATCTGATACATGGCGTGGTAGACGCCCAGGCGCGCCGGGTTCAAATGACCCAAGCGCACCTCGGCGCGCATGTAGGTCCGGCTGAATACCGCCGTGGACAGCGCCACGAGCGCGGTCAAGTCCACCAGAAACACGTTCAATGGGTCCACGAAGAGTTCGTGATGCCAGGCCGTAAAAGGGCCGTCGTGCAGCATCCGCGCGGTCATGACGCCTGCCGCGCAAAGGGTGGCGGCGCTTACCGCGATGTTGCACCAGAGTCCCGCGCTCCTGTGGCCCAGAGCGCCAAGCAATACGGCGCCCGCAAGGGGGATCAAGACCATCGACAACAGTATCACCGCGACTCCTCCCGTCGTTCTATGCGATCGATATCGAGACTGTCGAATTGTTCACGGATATGAAAAAAGAACACCCCGAGTATGAAGACCCCGACGATCACGTCCAAAGCTATGCCAAACTCGATGACCATGGGCATGCCGTACGTGACGCTGGTGGCGGCAAATATGAGGCTGTTTTCCATGGCGAGAAAGCCGATCACCTGCGACAAGGCGGTGGCGCGCAGGATCATCATGAGCAGCGACAAGAGGATGCTGGCAAGGGCGATACCAATGATTGCGCGGTTGATGCCGTGTCCCGCGGCCGCGATCGGAAGCGCGGCATTGAAGGCAAAAATCACGAGCCCAAGTCCGATCAGCATGACAGTCGAGACCTGCACGAGGCTTTCCCGGTCCCACTGCACATCGAGCCTGCGCGCGAGACGGCGCAGCAGGGCGGGAACGAGCACGATCTTCAGCAGGCCGTTTAGGCACGCCGACGCATAGAGGTGGGCACTGTGGGTCGCATAGGCCGCGAGCGCGATACTGAGGGTCAGGATCGTGCCTTGCCACGCGTAAATGGTGATGAGATTGGCAAGCCGCCGCTGCCAGAGCATGGCGAAGACCACCAGCAGAAACAGCGCGGCAAGCAGGTTGATGGGTGCGGCCAATGGCATCATGGCATCAATGTCCAAAGAGATAGCGCATGAGCAGGCCTAGGACCGCGAGCAAGAAGGCGGTGCCCAGGAATTCGGGGACCCGAAACAGGCGCAACTTGGCGAACACGGTCTCGATCACGGCCAACCCGGCGCCGGCGGTGGCGAGCTTTGCGCTGAAAAGCGCATAGGCGATTGCAAGGCCAGCGGAGCTCGTGCCTTGGGCGATGCCCCACGGAAAAAACAGCGCGGCACCGATGCCGATGTAGACAAATAGCTTGATGGCGGCGCCCCACTCGATGAGCGCCAGGTAGCGGCCGGAATATTCGAGGTTCAAGGCCTCGTGGATCATCGTAAGCTCGAGATGGGTGTCGGGGTTGTCGACGGGCAACCGCGCGTTTTCGGCGAGCGTCACCATGACATAGGCGACGGCCGCGAACGCCATACTGGGATAGAGGATGACGCCGTGACGGGCGAGTTGACGAACGATGACGACAAGCGATGTGGAGCCGCTGATCAAGGCCGGCGTGAACAGCACCATGAGCAGCGCGGGTTCCGCAAGAAAACCCACGAGCATCGCGCGCCGCGCCCCCATACTGCCGAAACCGGTGCCGAGGTCCATGGCGGCGAGCGCCGCGAAGATCCGCGCCAACGAAAAAACGCCAGCGAGCACCACGGCGTCGGCCGCGCCGGCGAGTGGCAGGTGGATCGTGATCATGGGCACCAGCGCGCTTGCCACCACCATGGTCGTGAACACGATATAGGGTGTCGCGACAAAGAGCGCCGAGGCCTCGTGCGGCACCACCGGCTGTTTGCGCAGGAGCCTTAAAAGCTCGCGGTAGGGCTGGAGAAGACCGGCACCGGCGCGGTTGGCAAGCCATGCCCGGCATTGGCGGACCCAGCCGGCCAGCAACGGCGCCATGGCCAAGACAAACAGGATCTGCACCCCTTGGCGCATGAACAGGTGCGCTATCATGGCGCTAGCGCGAGCAGGACGATGAGCGTGGCGAGCACGCAGAAAAGCGAGATCGCGATGCGCCGCGGGCGCAGCGCCGCAGTCCATGCCCATATCGCCTCGAAACCGCGCGCCGCCGGTCGATAAAGGTCCTCCCAGAATCGGTCCTCCACGACGCTCCCGTAGCGCGGTACGCGATCGTCGGGCGCAGGATGGTGGCTCCGCACCGCCAGGAATGCCGCGAAGATGCGCCGGATCGGCTGCCCGAAGCCCTCGGCGGTATCCTGCATGCGCGCGCCGATGACGGGGTGGCCACAGTTCCAGACGGCGGCGCGGCGCGGCGCTTGCGAAAAACGCGCGCGCAGCACGAGGACGGTGGCGAGCGCCACGACCCCGAGCGCCACCCACAAAATCGCCGGTGCGTACGCGGCATGCGCCACATCCACCCGGGCGCCGGCCTCACTGATCGTAATGGGGGCGTCGGCACGCGTAAGCAAAGACGCGGCCGGGCGGATGAGTGCGATAGCGCCCGCAGGCCACAGGCCGGCGGCCAGACACAACAGCGTGAGCAGGCCAAGCCCGGCGCGCTCGAAGGGCCCGGACTCCACGGCCTGCGCAAGCCGCGCCTCGCGCGGCCGACCCAGGAATACGATTCCATAAAACTTGACCATGACATAGCCGGCGAGGCCCGCGACCAGCGCCAGCAGCGCGGCCCCGAGAGGTATGCCCATGGCGAGATAGGGGCGCGGCAGGGCCGTCGCCTTGAGGAAGGACTGCAGGATCAGCCATTCGGAGGCAAAGCCATTAAGCGGCGGCACGCCAGCGACAGCGAGGGTACCGATCAGCATCATGAACGCGGTGCGCGGCATGCGGTGGATCAGACCGCCCAGGCGGCCGAGATTGCGCTCGCCGGTGGCGTGCAGGACCGAGCCCGTGCCAAGGAACAAGAGACCCTTGAAGAAGGCATGATTCAGACAGTGATAAAGGGCGGCGATCAGGGCGAGCGCCGCCAGGGCCTTGAGGCCATAGGCCGAGAACAGCAGCGCAAGCCCAATCGCGGCCGTGATAAGCCCGACGTTCTCGACCGAGGAGTAGGCGAGCAGGCGCTTCATGTCGCTCTGGACGGCCGACGACAGGGCGCCGAGCAGGGCGGTTAGGAGCCCCACGGTGAGTACTGTCAGGCCCCACCATGGCGCCGGCGTCGGCAACAGCATGAAGGTCACGCGCAAAAGTCCATAGATGCCGACCTTCAGCAGCACGCTGCTCAAGAGCGCGGATATGGGCGAGGGCGCGACCGGGTGGGCCTGCGGCAGCCACACATGCAGCGGGACTAGTCCCGCCTTGGCCCCGAAACCGAGGAACGCGAGTAGGAAGGCGATGCCTGCTACCGTCGCATCGGGGTGGCTCGCATGCAAGGCGGCGAAGGTGTAGACGAGCCGCGTGCCGGTCCCGGCTTGCGCAATCAAGATCGTAAAGGCGGCGAGAATGGCGAGCGCCCCGATGTGCTCGATCAAGAGGTACAGGAATCCGGCGCGGCGCGCGCCCCTCGTGTGATGGTCGGTGACTACCAGAAGGTAGGATGACAAGGCCATCGCCTCCCAGGCGATCAAAAACGAGTAGGCGTCGGCGGCCACAAACACCAAGGTGAGACTTGCGAGCAGAATGTGATATTGCACGCCGATGCGCGCCACCACCGGATAGTGTTCGCGGGCCCGGTAGCCGGTAAGATCGAGCGAGATCGCCACGGTCGTGAGGCCAAACAGCACCAGAAAGACACCCGACAGGGCGTCCATGCGCCCGTGAAAGGGCAGGCCCGGAAGGCCAAGGGGCGAGACCATGGTAACGGGCGGACCCTGAAGGGCGAGGAGGCCCGCGGCGGCGACGCACAGGGCGCCGAGCGCCCCCAAGGGAAAGATCAGCGGGGCGATGCGGGGGGCCTTGGGAATGAAAAGGCTGGCGAATGCCAAAAGTGACCAAAGGATCAGGGCGCCTAGGATAAGCCCCCATGGAAGCCCGATTGGCACGTGCATGAACGCGAGACCCCGCGAATGTCCGATCGACGCCCGCGCGTGACCGGTTACAGTATATAATGTAACATAACGTAATATCGATGCAAGGGGATATGTCATGCCACGTACCGGCATCACCAGAGAACAAGTCTTTGCCGTGGCCGATCGCCTCGCCGATCAGGGGATCGCCCCGACGGTGGCCATCGTGCGCAGCGATCTGGGTAAGGGCAGCTTCACGACCATCAATCAGCATCTGGGGGAATGGAAGGCCCTCAAGTGGAAGGCCGAGGGCCTGACTGCCGCGCTACCGCCGGCGGTCGAGGGCAAGGCCCGCGAATCGCTGGCGGTGCTCTGGGAGTTCGCGGCGCGTGAGGCCGGGCAGACCATCGAGCGTATCCGCGAAGCGGCGCTGCGGGATGTGAGCGAGATGCAGGAGGCCCTCGAGGAGGCGCAACGCCAATGCCAGGCGCTCGGCGCCGAGCGCCTGGCATTACACAAGCACCTGGACCAGGCCCATCAAACGATCGCGACGCTCACCACCGAGATCGCGCGGCTGAGTGAATCGCTCGGGGCCTCGGCCAGACGCCTTGAAGACCTCGAGGCGCACTGGCAGACCGTTATGCGCAATCGCCCCCATCCGTGATCCCTGTACCGCAATGAGGCGCGGCGACCGCCGCGGCCTGGCATGAGGGGCGCCGCCAGGCCGGATGTCAGACATGCCCGCATAGGCGGGCGCCGTTTGGGCGGCCGCCTACGGCGTCCACCCCCTCCTGGCCGAGACCCTCGTCGATCCCGCCCGTTTTGCCGGCCATTGTTACCGCGTAGCCAACTGGATCGACGTGGGTCTTACCACGGGCCGCGGCCGTGAGGATCGCCAACGCGCGCGTCTGGGCAAGCCCTAAGCGGATATGGCTCTACCCGCTGGTACCCAACGCCCGGCACAGACTCGCCCAAACCCCGTAGATCGACCGTCACCCCCGTTTGGAAGCGGTGGCGCTTCACATTGAGAATTGCTGGATGATTACGGTTCAGCTTGACAGAGCCGCAGGCCCGTTTACAATGCACCGGTCTGCGGGAATAGCTCAGTGGTAGAGCACAACCTTGCCAAGGTTGGGGTCGCGAGTTCGAATCTCGTTTCCCGCTCCACCTTCTTACCCTGAAAACCGGGTCCCCCGTCCTACATAACCACCTAGGCTGGGTGGCAGAGTGGTGATGCAGCGGCCTGCAAAGCCGTCAATGCCGGTTCGATTCCGGCCCCAGCCTCCAATCTCCGTTCGATCGACGACATGAAGGCCCTCGTTGCGGGCAAGCGGGACTACCGTGCCAGCGAAGCAGTTCATTCTCTCGGACGCGCTCACTTGCCGGCCTGGCCCGTGGATGCCGCGGGTGAAGCCGTGGGCCGCATGTCCTAGGACACCTGTTTGGCGCGTACGCCCTCGCACTGAAAACGACGACCGTGGGCGAGGCGTGGTTGGTGACGGCCGGCGCATGGGGTCCGGGGCCCCCGGGATGACCCATGGATGCCACCGATAAAACCGACGAGGGGCGTCATCCCTCAGCCTAGGGCTTCTTGCGGAAATGGGGTGAAGCGGGGTACTGCAAGACGGGCGCGCGGGGCGCCAGGGATCATTCCTGGGCCGGGCCTTTGAGGGCCCGCGACTGCCACCCGCCATCGGGCCCAACCGGCTCCAGAAGACTTGGGGATTGCAGGGGCGCGACAGACCCGCTGAAGGGGTTGGTGGGCCGTCCAGGGCTCGAACCTGGGACCACCTGATTAAGAGTCAGCTGCTCTACCAACTGAGCTAACGGCCCATATGACCCGCGCAGTATAAAACCTTTTTGGCAGACAGCAAGACGCGTCCCGATAAAAAGACCATGCGGGCCCCTCGGGCAGCCTCCCCGGGGGCGCCGAAAGCCCATGCGCGGCGCGCCCGAAACGGCGAAAGCCGCGAACCGCCGGCCATGCGCGGAGGGCATGCCGGCGACAAGTCCCCTGCTGGCGCGCGATCCGCGAGAAGGCCGCGGCATTGAGTATTTTCCAATCCATGTATGAGTCTGAAGAGTGAGAGTCAGGGGGCCACCTTCAGCCGGATTTGAGATTCTGTTCGCGTATGGTGTGAAAGAGTTTCCGGCGGGCCTTCTGAAGATGATCCGCCGCCTGGTTGGCGCTCATGGCATAAGCGACCTCGTCCAGTATGGCAAAGCTTAAATCGGGCTTCAAACAGGTCTCCGCCCCGGGAAGGGATTTCCGCTTGTCATACGGGGTCATCATGGCCTCATAAGGGTGTGCTTACGGCTACGGCCTTTGGCATCCGTGTAGGTCTCGGGAAAAAGCAGGGGTGATGATAATTCGCATAGGAATTCAAGACCTCCTGGTTCAAGCGGTGGATCCGCTGGGCGAAGCGGCTGGGAATGTGGCTGTAGCCGAAGACCTTACGCACCACGGAGCCATTCTTGCTCTCGGCTAAGGCATTGTCGTTGGACTGCCGGGAGCGGGATTTCGTGAAGGCGATGAAGGGCTTCTCCAGGAGCTCGGCGAGCCGCTTGTTGATGTACTCCGAGTGATTGTCGGAGTGGAAGCCTCGCCGCGTAAACGCTAAGGTATCCAGCAAGTATTCGCGCATCGGAATCAGATACGATTCGCTGATCTTCTCGACCATGCACACCACCTCGAACTGCGTGACCTCACCGACCGCGCTCACATGATAAACGCCCTTTTCCCGCCCGAGTCCCCGGGTGGACGGTACCGATGCGGATATATCCGGGGCGCCCGTTGGGGCCGGTTTGCGGCATTCCCCGATCGGGGATCTGCCGCGGTCGGGTCTTTGCGAAGTGACGCCGCTTAGGCGTGTACGGGACGGATTTGCGGAAGTTATAGAGGGGGCTCACCGTGATCTGCGCCAGGCGCTCGTATTCGCTCTGCCCGAAGAGCCGCCACGCCCGCTCGCAGAGCTTCTTGACCGCCGGCCCCGAGGGCGTGTCGTGGCGCTCATCTGTCTCTGCGAGCAACCGGAGGCGGGGCTGTACTTTGGCGTAAAGCCCGCCACGGTGCTCTGGCGGCGTCTCACGGCGCCGGTCGTCCGGTACTGGGCGATCAAGCGCTTGACCTGCTGGCGGGAGTAGCCCCTGCTGGCGGGAGTAGCCGCTGACCTTCATGAGGGCGCAAGTCACACCCCCTGGTCGGCCCGGGAGAGGGTCGCATACCGGAATCGGACCAGGTGCGTATTCCGACCCAATCCTGCCACTGATTCCGATCCAAAGCTGCCACCTGTTCTGATGCAATCCTGCCACCCATTCCGATCCAAAGCTGCCACCCTTGGGGCGGCCGATCCAGGCGCTTTAGGCGACGCGGTTTGACTCTCCGGTATCGTGCATCCCCTGACTCATCAAAAAAGGCGATGCGACGATGGCGGCAACGAGGTTAAACATGCGCAAGATACGTGAAGTGCTTCGTCTGAAATGGGAGTGCC
>JAKBUS010000042.1 GCA_021841585.1 Pseudomonadota bacterium
GATCTGCGCCCCCACCCTAGGGGCGCTTTATATTTTGGGGGCGCGATGCCAACCGAACACTATCTCATGACGACCTATGGGCGACTCCCGGTCGCATTCACGCACGGTGAGGGGGCCTGGCTCTGGGACACGAGCGGCCGTCGCTACCTGGACGGGCTGGCGGGGGTCGCTGTCAACGGCCTTGGTCACGCCCATCCGGCGATCGTCGAAACGGTCTGCGCGCAGGCCCGGCGTCTGATCCACGTCTCCAACTGGTACGAGAGCCGCGAGCAGGAGGCCCTTGCCGAACGGCTGTGCGCGGTGGCGGGCATGGACCGGGTGTTCTTCGCGAATTCCGGGGCCGAGGCCAACGAGGCGGCCTTGAAGCTCGCGCGCCTGCACGGACATCGCAAGGGGGTCGAGGCACCGGCCGTGATCGTCATGGACGGGAGCTTCCATGGACGCACCCTCGGAACCCTGAGCGCCTCGGGGAGCCGCAAGGTCCAGGCCGGCTTTGAACCCCTGGTACCTGGCTTTCGGCGCGTACCCTTCAATGACCTCGATGCCGTGCGCCAGGTCGGCGCGCGCGATCAGACCGTGGTCGCGGTGCTCGTCGAGCCGATCCTCGGGGAAGGCGGCATCCAGATCCCGGATGCGGGCTATCTGAAGGGGCTACGCAAGATCTGCGATGAGGCGGGCTGGCTGCTCATCTTAGACGAGATCCAGACCGGGCTATGCCGCAGCGGCGCATGGTTTGCCTGGCAACACGAACAGGCCCGCCCCGATGTCATGACCGTGGCCAAGGCCTTGGGTAACGGCCTGCCGATCGGCGCCTGTCTCGCGCATGGCATGGCCGCCGAGCTCTTCCATCCCGGCCAGCATGGCTCGACCTTTGGCGGCAATCCGCTCGCCACCGCCGTGGGCCGCACCGTGATCGAGACGCTCGATGGCATGCGAACCTGGGAGCGGGCCGCGACGCTCGGGCTGCGGCTGCTCGACGGCCTGCGCGACCGGTTGCGCGACACCAATGGCGTCAAGGCCGTGCGCGGCCACGGGCTTCTGCTCGGCATAGAGCTGGACCGGCCGGCGCATGCGGTCATGCGCATGGCCCTGGATCGCGGTCTTTTGCTGAACGTCACCGCCGAGCGGGTGGTACGCCTCTTGCCGCCGCTTATCCTGAGCGACGATCAGGCCGAACTCCTGGCGTCCGGCACCGCTGACGCGATCCAAGAGTTTTTGGCGTCATGATCCGGCATTTCCTGAGCCTGATGGACTGCACGCCCAAGGAGCTGCGCATGCTCATCGAGCGCGCGGTGACCCTCAAGGCCATCCTTCGCAGGCGCGAGCCGCACGAGTATCTGCGCGGATCGAGCCTCGCGCTCATCTTCGAGAAATCCTCGACGCGGACCCGCGTGTCGTTCGAGGCCGGCATCACCCAACTCGGGGGCAACAGCATGTTCCTTGCGCCCGCGGAGCTCCAGCTGGGACGGGGCGAACCGCTCGAGGACACCGCGCGCGTGGTCTCGCGCATGGTCGACGCCATCGTCATCCGCACCCACGAGCACGCCAAGCTCGCGGCCTTTGCCGAGCATTCACGGGTGCCGGTGATAAACGCCCTGACCGACCGCTTTCACCCCTGCCAGCTGCTCGCCGACATCCAGACGTATTTCGAGCATCGCGGCGACATCGCCGGACGCACGGTGGCCTGGATCGGCGACGGCAACAATGTCTGCCAGTCATGGATCAACGCCGCGCGGCAGTTTCGCTTCACCTTGCGCATCGCCACGCCCGCGGGATACCGGCCGAACCCGGAGATCCTGGGGGCCGCCGCCGGGTCGGCGCATCTCGTCGAGACCCCGGAAGAGGCGGCCCAAGGCGCCGATCTGGTCGTGACCGACACCTGGGCGAGCATGGGGCAGGAATCCGAAAAAGAGGTGCGCATGCGCGCCTTCCAGGGATACTGCGTCACCTCGCGGCTCATGGACATGGCCGCCGCCGACGCGCTCTTCATGCATTGCCTGCCCGCCTATCGCGGCGTGGAGGTGGCGGGCGAGGTCATAGACGGGCCGCGCAGCGTGGTCTGGGATGAGGCGGAAAACCGCCTCCACGCGCAAAAGGCGCTCCTGGAGTTCCTGCTCGCCTAGGCCTCAAGCCTAGTTGTGGTAATCGAATAGCAGCCGGGGATAGGGTGCGCAGCGCCGGCAGAGGAAGCGAATCTGCCGGAAGAATGAGCGCGCCTGCCCCCAGATCTCTTGCGCGATCGCGCTGTCGAAATGCCGTCCCGTCGGGTTGGCGGCCGCCGGATCGACGTTGTAATAATGGACGATGAGCGGCTTGCCGTAGAACCGCATGTGCGCCTCGAAGGCCTGAAGCTTGGGCAGCGGCGTGATCTGCTGGAAGGCGATCAAAAGCACCTTCGATTCGATCCGTTGCAGGAGCGCGACCTTGGCCGACACCCCCCCATCGCACGCCACCGTACCCGAGACGTCGTGGGGATCGGCGGCGCTCGCCTCGAGCGATTGGAGCGCGCCCGCGTGCCCCCACCCGAACGTAATGACCTTGCGCCCGGGGGCGCTCAAGTATTCGATGGCCGCCCGCTCCATGGCGGCCGAATGCCCATGCCCACGGGCGGCGGCGTGCGCATGCCGGCTCGCATGCCCGAGACCCAGGGTCAGCACCCGGTAGCCCTGCGCCCCGACGCGATCGGCCCAGGCCAGCGTATGCTCATCGAGACCGGCCTTGCCAGGCAACAGCAATAGCCCGATGCGCGCCGACGGCGGCCCCGCGCGATAGACCTCGAAGTGGTGACCGCCCTTCGTCACGAGCTGTACGAATTTCCCGGAAAACGCCCGACAAGACAGATCGGGGAGCTTATGGGCCCACCCCGAGACACTGGTCAGGATCAGCACCAGGCCCGCCGCTATTCCACGCCACATCCTCACACCTCGGTTACGCTCGACCCTGCTATGCGCCGTGCCGCCGGGCATTATGATGACTTCGCCTATTGACCTCAAGCGAGAGATCCGGCGGCCCATCGCGCGCACCGGGAGCCTACCCGATTCATGGTCCGCTACAGGAGATGGAGGCGATGAACGGAGCGGCGCGGGTGCCGTCCGGACGCGCCGGCCGGCTGAGAGAAACTTCACCAAACGCAGTGTATACTTGGCACATGCCGATTCCCTACATATTTACCATGCAGCGGGTGACCAAGGTCGTCCCGCCGTCGCGCGAGATTCTAAAGAACATCTCACTGTCGTTCTTCCCCGGCGCCAAGATCGGCGTGCTCGGATTGAATGGCGCCGGAAAATCGACGCTCCTGCGGATCATGGCGGGCGTGGACCGCGATTTCGACGGCGAGGCCAGTCCGGCGGCACGCATACGCATAGGTTATCTCCCGCAGGAACCGGTACTGGACCCGACCAAGGACGTCCGCGGGAACATCGAGGAGGGCGTGGCGGCCACCAAGGCCCTGCTCGAGCGCTTCAATGCCATAAGCCTCAGATTCGGCGATCCGCTATCCGACGAGCAGATGAACGCGCTGATCGAGGAGCAGGCCCAGGTACAAAGCGAGATCGATGCCGCCGGCGCCTGGGAGCTGGAGCGCAAACTGGAGATTGCCGCCGAGGCCTTGCGCCTGCCGCCCTTCGACGCCGACGTCACGGTGCTGTCGGGGGGCGAGCGTCGCCGGGTGGCGTTGTGCCGGCTCTTGCTGTCGGAGCCAGACATGCTGCTGCTAGACGAGCCCACCAACCACCTGGATGCCGAATCGGTCGCCTGGCTGGAACGCTTCCTCAAGGACTACAAGGGGACGGTGGTGGCGGTGACCCATGACCGCTACTTCCTCGACAACGTGGCCGGATGGATCCTGGAGCTCGACCGCGGCCAGGGCATCCCCTGGGAAGGGAATTACTCCTCGTGGCTCGAACAAAAGGAAAAGCGCCTCGCCATCGAGGAGAAACAGGAATCCGCGCGCCAGCGCACCATAAAGCGCGAGCTCGAATGGGTACGCACCGCACCCAAGGGCCGGCACGCCAAGAGCCGTGCGCGGCTCGCCGCTTACGAGACCCTCGTGGCGCAGGACGTCGAACAGCGCAACGAGACCCAGGATCTGTTCATACCGGCGGGCCCGCGGCTCGGGGATCTGGTCGTGGAGGCCGCGGATCTCACGAAGAGTTTCGGTGACCGCGTACTCATGGAGCACGTGAATTTCAACCTGCCGCCCGGGGGCATCGTCGGGGTCATAGGACCAAACGGCGCCGGCAAGACCACGCTGTTTCGCATGATCGTGGGCGAAGAGCGGCCGGACGGTGGGTCATTACGCGTCGGACCGTCGGTGGTCCCGGCCTACGTAAGCCAGAGCCGCGACGCCCTGGATGGCAACAAGACGGTATGGGCGGAGATCTCGGGCGGGTCGGATATGATTCTGTTGGGCCGCCGCGAGGTGTCCTCGCGCGCCTATGCCGGGCGCTTCAATTTCCGCGGCGCCGACCAGCAGAAGTTCGTGAAGGATCTGTCTGGGGGCGAACGCAATCGCGTCCATCTGGCGAAGCTTCTCAGGAGCGGCGGCAACCTACTACTGCTCGACGAACCGACCAATGATCTCGACGTCGACACCCTGCGCGCCCTCGAGGAGGCGCTGCTCGAGTTCGGTGGCTGCGCCATCGTCATCTCCCATGACCGGTGGTTCCTGGATCGCGTCGCGACCCACATCCTAGCCTTCGAAGGCGACAGCCGCGTCGTGTGGTTCGAGGGCAATTACGCGGACTATGAGGTCGATCGCAAGCGCCGCCTGGGAGTGGAGGCCGACCGGCCGACGCGCATAAAATACAAGCGACTGGCCTGAGGACGTGCGCGGCTCAGAAAGGCGTTCCGGTCCGCCGCTTGCAGGCGACCGGCGCGGTGCCCCGATGCCGCGCGGGCTGTTGTGGTCCACGATCAAGAAGCTGGCCCCCTACCTTTGGGAATACCGTATCCGCGTAGCCTTCGCGCTGGCCTCGCTCATCGTCGCCAAGGCTGCCGGCGTGGCCGTGCCCCTGATCCTGAAGAATATCGTCAATAGCCTCGATGTCCATGATTCGGTGCTCATCGTGCCGGTGGCGCTCATCGCCGCCTACGGCGCCCTGCGATTTGCCAACGTGCTCTTCGGGGAACTGCGCGACCTCGTGTTCGCGCGCGTGAAGCAACGGGCCGTGCGACGCGCCGCCACCACCGTGTTTCGCCACCTCCATGCCCTGCCACTCGCCTTCCATCTCGACCGCCAGACCGGGGCCGTGGCGCGCGACATAGAGCGCGGCAGTCGCGGCATCGCGTTGCTCCTCAACATCCTCTTGTTTCATATCATCCCGACCGCAGTCGAGATCGCGCTCGTGGCCGGCATCCTGCTTGCCAAGTTCCGCGTGGAATTCGCCGTCATCACGTTTGCGACGCTCGCGGCTTATGCCGGCTTTACGCTGTTTGTGACCGAGTGGCGGACGGTCTTCCGGCGGTCGATGAACGAGATGGATTCGCGCGCCAACAACCACGCGGTCGATAGTCTCCTGAACTACGAGACCGTCAAGTTCTTCGCGAACGAGGACTACGAATCGGATCGCTACGATGCCCATCTCGCGCAATGGGAGGATGCCGCGGTGCGCAGTCAATCCTCGCTGGCGCTTCTGAACACCGGCCAATCGGCCATCGTCGCGCTCGGCATCGGCGGCCTCATGCTGCTTGCCGCGCGCGGCGTGGCCGAACACCGCATGAATATCGGCGACCTGGTGCTGGTCAATGCCTTTCTGATACAGCTATTCATGCCCCTGCATTTCCTGGGGGCCGTCTACCGGGAGATCAAGCATTCCCTGGCCGACATGGAACGGATGTTCGCCCTGCTCGACGTACCCTCCGCCATCACCGATGCGCCGGGGGCCCCCGATCTTGCGGTTTCGCATGGGCTGGTGCGGTTCGAGCATGTGAGTTTTTCCTACGGCGGGCAGGCGCTTTTGGATGACGTCGACTTCGCCGCGATGCCGCGCTCGACCACCGCGATCGTGGGGCCGAGCGGATCCGGGAAATCGACACTCATGAGGCTTTTGGCGCGCCTCTACGACCCGGATGCCGGCTGTATCCGCGTGGATGGGGAAGACATCCGCACGGTGACGCAAAAAAGCCTGCGACGCGCCATGGGCGTGGTCCCGCAAGACCCGGTGCTGTTCAATGACACGCTCTATACCAACATCGCCTACGGGCGCCCGGGGGCGAATCTCGAAGAGGTGCGGGCGGCCGCGGAGCTTGCGCATCTCGATGGTTTCATCTCCGCGTTGCCGCGAGGCTATGACACGCGCGTGGGTGAGCGCGGTCTGAAACTGTCGGGTGGTGAAAAGCAGCGCGTGGCGATCGCCCGGACCCTGCTGAAGGAGCCGCGCATCCTGCTCTTCGACGAGGCGACATCGGCCCTCGATGCGGCCTCCGAACGCGCGGTGCAGGAGGGTCTGGCGCTGCTTGCCCATCACCGGACGATGATCGTGGTCGCCCATAGGCTCGCCACCATACAGCACGCCGACCAGATCCTGGTGATGCGCGCCGGGCGCATCGTCGAGCGTGGACGCCACCGCGAGTTGATCGCGCGCGGCGGCCTCTATGCGCAACTTTGGGCCCTGCAGCAAGACACGACGCAAGGGCCGGCGAGTCATCCCTCAGCAGCGCCTTCCGGGCCGCCCGAGGCCGACGACGGGCTATTACAGGCCCTGGGTCAATAACAGGCCGGCAAGCAGGATCGCGACCGACAGCACGCCGATGGCGCGCCCGACGATGCGCGTCGCGCCCGGCTCACGGGTGCGCTCGGCGCGGGGGCCGAGCACCGCGTCATGCCAGATCGTGAGCACCAGCACCAGCGCCACGAGGGCCGCCTTGATGGCGAGAGTGGTCCCGAACGCGCTTGCCCAAAAGTCGGCCGTCACCAGGGTTCGCGGACCGAAGCCCTGCAGCAGGAGTAGTAGCGGGCCGGTTACGATCAACGTGGCGAGCGCCACATAGGCGACCGGCCGGAATGCGCGGCCCACGGCCGTGGGGATACCCGCCGCGGGTGCCGCGCGCGCGGCCGGCACGATCGCAAACACGAAAAACAGCACGCCGCCCACCCAGGTGGTGGCGGCCAGCAGGTGCAGCGCAAGCAACACCAGGAACACGGCCTCATGCATGCGCGCGCCCCATCAGGTACTCGCGCAGCACCGCGGCATTATTGTGAGTCTCGTCGTGCGCGGCATACACGAGCGTGATCGGGCCGACGTGCGCCGCCGCCACCAGGACATCGGTCGCTTCGGGGCGCGCGCGCAGTTCGGCGATATAGCGCCGGCGGAATTCCGCGAACCGTTGCGGCTCGTGCCCGAACCATTGACGCAGGGCCGTACTTGGGGCCGCCTCCTTCGCCCAGCCGGCGAGCCCGGCGGCGGCCTTCGTGAGCCCGCGCGGCCATATACGGTCTACGAGCCACCGTGGCGGCTCGCCGGGCGCCGGCGGCTCGTAGACGCGCCTGATGGTGATCGCGGGCCGATGCCCAGCCTTCATGCCGCCTGCTGCGCGATCTTCAGGGCATCGCCCAATGATTGGAGACCCACGGCGGTCAGCTTGCCATCCACGACCAGCGCCGGCACCGTGCGTACCCGCAGGTTTGCGACCAGGGCCCGGCCGGCCGGTTCGGCAATGTCGAGGACCTGATAATCGATTGGCTCGCGGCGCGCCACTTCGCTCCACACCTGCTCGGCCTGCGGACAAACCGGGCACCACTTTGATACCAGCAACCGTACCTCCATCGTTTTACCTCCGCACTCATCCCTTCATGCCACTCTACGAGCCGCGAGCCGCACCTCTCCTTGACGGCCATCAAGGATGAAGAGCCCACGATCATATGGTAATGATGGCCTCTTGCATGACGATTTTCGAGGAGGCCTCTCCATGAACACCCCGCTCATCGATGGCTTTACGTGCCACCATCGCGCGCTCGATCGCGCCTTCGAAGAGGCGCGACAGGCGACCAGAGACGGCGACTTCACGCGGGCGCGCGCGGCGTTTCAGGGCTTTCGCGATGCCATCGAGCGCCACATGAAGGCCGAGGAGACGTGGCTGTTTCCCGCCTACGAGGCGCGGCACGGACAGGACCATGCGCTGACCTCCATCCTCCGCAAGGGGCATCGCGACCTGCGCGGGTTCTTCGAGGAGATCGCCGAGGCCCTCGGTGAGGGCGACGGCGACGAGGGCGCGGCGCTCATCGACACCGCAGGCCAGATCCTCCACCATCACGACGAAAAAGAGGAGCAGGAGTTCTATCCGGCGGTCACGACGCTCGTGGATGACCCGGCGCCGGCGCTCGCGGCCCTCAAATCTTGACGCCGCGGCGGGCGGCCATGGCGCGCCCGAGGGCGGCAAGCTCAGGGGGCCCGAGTACGGCGCGGGCGCGCGGCAGGAGCATGGTGTTCTCGGCCGCCATGTGTGCGCGCATGAGGCTCACGTAGGGCTCGATCGGCACATCGCCGGGGGCCGCCGGCAGCGCGCGCAGCACGGGCTCGAGCGGCGCGTAGGCCCGCTCCAGGGCGCGATGCTCGGTCATGAGGCGAGTCATGAGCGCCGTCAGGGCCTGATCGCCGTGACGCTCCAGAAGCGGCGCAAGATCGCGCTCTTCGTCCTCGTGATGCCACTGCCCGGCCTGCGCGAAATAATGATGCACGCGCGCGGCCGCCACTTGCGCCTCGCTATCCCCGCCATAAAGCCGCGCATGGGCGGCCAGGCGCACGAGCGTCGCGCAGTGGCCCTCGATGCGCTCATGACAGGCGGCCAGCAAGCCCAAGGGGTCGTCGAAGCCCGGCGCGCCGCGCTCGCCCCTCTCACCGATACGCATCATTCACCCCCCGGTCAGCAATAGCCGCGATAGGCCGGCGTCGGCCGCCCGCCCTCAAGGCTCCGCGCAACGCATACACTGGACATCGTAGCGGTCGAGCCACGCGCGCAGGGCCTCCATCGCCTTGGGGCCGGTGACAAGATCGGTGAATGCCTCCGCCGGCACCACCGGTCGCACCTTGGCAAGCCAGGCATCCGTGTATGGCCCGATATTGACGAGATGGGGGGTCTCCAGGACCGCGGCATTGACCTCCTCCACGGTGCCCTCGAAGGGGCAAGGCACGCCGCCCGCCCATTTGCCGCTCTCAAGAGTGGCCACGTGGCGCCCCTTGTTCAGATGCGTGCCGACCTTCTTGATGCGGATCTTCTGGACACGCCCGGCCATGGTCTGGGCGGCATCAGTGATGCCAAGCACGATAAGCCCTTTGTCATCGGGACGCGCCCACACATAGTCGAGATCGTAGAACAGATCGTCCGGCAATTCACATCCGCGGTATTCCGTCATGCCCCCACACTCCTTGACCTAAGTCTAAATATCGAAGGGCGCCGAAGGCCTTGACGGCCATCAAGACCCGCTGCCGGGCCCGGCCTGGTCCCGCCACCGCGCGAGTCGCGCGCGATCGGCGATGTGGATATCGTTGCCCGCGACCGAGATGAGTCCGAGATCCCGCAAGGTCGCAAGTACGCGCGAGAAGGTCTCGGGCTTGACGCCGAGCCGTGAGGCCACGATGTTCTTGTGGACCTGGATATGAACATCGGCGGCCTGGGCGTCGGCCGGACATTGGTCGAGCAGATAGCCCGCCACGCGCTGGCCCGCGGTCTCTAACGTCAGGGCCTGGACGTCATTGATGAGCTGGTGGAGACGCATGCTGATGCCAGCCAGCATGCGCAACGCGATCTCGCCGTTGGCCTTCAGGACGCGCACAAAGTCGTTGGTCGGTATCTCCACCAGCGCGGTATCCGAGAGGGCGGCGGCGTAGACCGGGTAGTGGCCGCCCAAAAACACCACGGCCTCGCCGAAGGTCTGGCCGGCCATGAGGATCTCGATGACCTTCTCATCGCCCTGCGGCGACAGGCGATAGAGCCGCACCGAGCCTTCCACGATGAAATAAAAGGCGTCGGCCTTGTCGCCCTCGGCAAACAGCGCCTCATGGGCCTTGAGCGAGCGCCGCCGGGCGTGGGCCAACAGGCGCTCGAGCTCCTCCGGGAACAGTCCGGAAAAAAGCGGCGCCTTGTGAACCGCCTTCAGATCCTGATCCATCCTCGCTCTCTCCTGTTAGAATGGGCGCGCATCGCCTCAGGTGCCCAGGAAACCCCGTGCAGCTCTTCGAGCCCTCCGACAATAGCGGCCTGTTGCCCATCGCCTATTTCCATGCCCTCGCGCGCCTGGGCGCGGAGGGATTGATCCTGATCGAGCCCGCTCGTTCGTTCGTGAGCCTGGGGACGTTCGATGACGCCGCCACCACCGTCGACCGGGACTATTGCCGGGATCACGGCATCCCGGTCATGCGCCGCGAGACGGGCGGGGGCATGGTGCTCCTGGGCCCGGGCCAGATCTTCTATACGCTGGTCCTGAAACGGCCCCACGCGCTCGTGCCAAGCCGCGTCGATGACGCCTACCGCCACCTCTCGCAGGCCCCGATCGAGGTCTATCGCCGCTTCGGCGTGGCGGCGAGACTGCGTCCCATCAATGATATTGTTACCACGACGGGACGCAAGATCGGCGGGCAGGGGGCGGGAGACATACATGGCCATTTCTGCTTCGTGGGCAGCATCCTCGTCGATTTTGACACCGATCTCATGCAGCGCATCGTGCGGCTCCCGGATGAAGGCCTGCGCCCGGCCTTGAAGACGGCCCTCGAGGAGGGGCTGAGCTGCGTCCATGCCGAGACCGGATCGCGGCCCTCGGCCCAGGCGGTGAAGGCCGCGCTCGCCGAGGCCTTTGCGCCGCTCGTGGGCGGCCTTCAGCCACGGCCGGTACCGGCCTGCCTCATGGCCCGGGCCCGCGAGGTGGCCCAGGAACTGAGCTCCGCCGGCGTAGTCGACGGTGAGGAGACGCGGCCGCGGCCGCTTTTCAAGGTGCATGAGGGGCTATATCTCTGTCAACGCGCCATTGCTGCCCCGGGCGGCACCATCACCATATCGCTCGCCATCCGCGACCAACGCATAGCGGCGGCAAGCCTCCTGCCCGCGCCCGGCGCCACCGGCCTCGACCTGTCGGCGCTCATCGGCCGATCCTTTGACCGCGAGGCCCTGGCCCTGGCGCTGCCCGACGTCTCCGCGCTTGGCCTTGACCGCGAAGACATTATCGCCGCCCTGCTCGCGCCCGGCCGCTAGCCGACAAAACGCCGCGCGTTACGAAAGATCTCGAACCACGGACCATACTCGCCCCATTCCGGCGGGTGCCAGGAGTTGGCCACCGTGCGTATGACACGTTCCGGATGCGGCATGAGAACGGTAAAACGGCCATCCGGGGTGGTAAGGCCGGTGATGCCGCCGGTCGAGCCGTTGGGATTACGCGGGTAGACCTCGGTCGCGTGCCCATAGTGATCCACGTACCGCGCCGTCACGAGCCGGTCGTGTTCGAGCCGCGCACGGGCCTCCTGGGTCACCGTCACCCGCCCCTCGCCATGGGCGACGGGCACCGGCAGGCGCGCGCCGGCCATGCCCGCAAGGAGTATCGAGGGATTGTCCGGAATCTCCACCAAGACCGTGCGTGCCTCGAACTGCTCCGAGCGGTTGCGCTCAAAGTGCGGCCATGAGTCGGCCCCCGGAATCAATGCGCGCAGATGGGCCATCATCTGGCAGCCGTTGCAGACCCCGAGGGCGAAGGTCTCGGGGCGCTCGAAGAACGCCGCGAACTGCGCGCGCAGCGTCTCGTGAAACAGGATCGACTTGGCCCAACCGCCGCCCGCCCCGAGGACATCGCCGAACGAGAACCCGCCGCACGCGGCAAAGCCCGCGAAATCGGCCAGGTCCTCGCGTCTTGCCAAAAGATCGCTCATGGTCACGTCCACGGCCTCGAAGCCCGCCGCCATGAACCCCGCGGCCATCTCGCGTTGCCCGTTGACCCCCTGCTCGCGCAGGATGGCGACACGCGGCCGGGTCAGGAGCAGGTGCGGCGCAAGCGGGCTGCCGACATCGAAGGGCGCATGCGCGGTGAGGCCGGGGTCGGCGGGATCGGCGAGCAGGGCGTAGGATTCGGCGGCACTCTGCGGCTCGTCGCGCAAGGCCTGCATGCGGAACGACGTCTCCGCCCACAGGCGCTCATAGGCCATGCGGTCGCCCTCCAAGAGCACACGCCCGCAATAACGAATGACCATATCGCGCCCCGGGCGCACGGTCCCTATGCGCTTCGTATAGCGCAGCAGGCCCTTCTTCTTCAGGGCCCCGAGAATCCCGTCGCGTGAGGCGCTCGGCACCTGCAAGACCGCCCCTAGCTCCTCATTGAACAAGGCCGCAATCGGATCCAAGCCAAGGCCCGTGAGATCGATGTCCAGTCCGCACTTTCCGGCGAACGCCATCTCGCACAGGGTGACGAACAGGCCGCCATCGGAGCGGTCGTGATAACTCAACAGCAGCCCGAGTTCGTTCAAGGCCTGCACAACCCCGAAAAAGAGCTTCAGGAGCTTCGGATCCTCGACGTCGGGCGGGCGCCCACCCTCGACTCCGTAGACCTGCGCGAGGGCCGATCCGCCGAGCCGATCCTTGCCATGGCCGAAGTCCACCAGCAGCAGATCGGTGTCGATGTCGCTTATGCACACCGGGGTCAGGGTCTTGCGTACATCCACGACCGGGGCCAGCGCCGTGACCACCAAAGACACCGGGGCCTGGACCTCGCGCGAGCGACCCGCCGCGGTCCATTGCGCCCGCATGGAAAGCGAGTCCTTGCCTACCGGTATGGCGATGCCAAGCGCCGGACACAACTGCAGGCCGACCGCCTCGACGGCGCGGTAGAGCGCGGCGTCCTCGCCATCGCCCCCGGCATTGGCCATCCAATTGGCGGACAGCTTGACGTCGGGCAGGCGGCGGATGCGCGCCGCCGCAAGATTCGTGAGCGCCTCAGCTATCGCCATGCGCGCCGAGGCCGCGGCATCGATGACCGCGATCGGCGCGCGCTCGCCGATGGCCAGGGCCTCGCCGGTGATGTCGTGATAACCGGTCGCCGTCACACCGACATCCGCCACCGGCACCTGCCAGGGACCCACCGTCTGATCGCGGCACACGAGCCCGGAGACGCTGCGATCGCCGATCGTGATCAGAAATTCCTTGCTTGCCACCCCCGGCAGCGTCAGCACACGGGCGATGGCGTCATGGATGTCGAGCGAACGCGTGGCAAGCGTCCGCGCCGGGCGGCGCACCGAGCGCGTCTCGCGATGCATGCGCGGCGGATCACGGAGGAACAGCGCCAGCGGAAGATCCACCGGATCGGGCTCCTTACGATCGGCAAAGTACGGGTCGCGCACCCTGAGTCTCGGCTCCTCGGTCACCCGCCCGACGACCGCAACCGGGCAACGCTCGCGCTCGCATAGCGCCATGAAGCCCGCCAATGCCTCCTCGCGGACCGCCAGCACATAGCGCTCCTGGGCCTCGTTGCACCAGATCTGCATGGGCGACATCTGGGGCTGGCCGTTAGGGATCGCGCGCAGATCGATGTCGGCGCCGCGGCCTGCGCCATGCACGATTTCCGGCAGGGCATTGGACAGTCCGCCGGCGCCGACATCATGGATGGAGAGGATCGGGGTGTCCGCGCCCCGCGCTATGCACGCCTCTATGACCTCCTGGGCACGCCGTTGCATCTCGGCGTTGCCGCGCTGCACGGACGCGAAATCCAGCTCCTGTTGCGCACCGCCTAAGGAGGTCGCGCTCGAGGCCGCGCCGCCACCGAGACCGATCAAGAGCGCGGGCCCGCCCAGCACCAGAAGCGGGGTGCCGGGCGGCAGATCGTGTTTGCGCACGTGCCCCGGGCGCACCGATCCCACGCCGCCGGCCAGCATGATGGGCTTGCGATAGCCGTAGACCGCCTCCCCGGACTCGAGCTCAAAGGTCCGGAAATACCCGAGAATGGCCGGGCGGCCGAACTCATTATTGAAGGCCGCCGCGCCCACCGGCGCCTCGAGCATGATGTCGAGGGCGCTCGCCAGATGCGGCGGCGCGCCGCGCTCCACCTCCCACGGCCGCGGGGCATCGGGCAGGCGCAGATCGGCCACCGAATAACCCACGAGACCGGCCTTGGGATGGCCGCCGAGACCCGTCGCGCCCTCGTCGCGGATCTCGCCACCGGCGCCGGTCGCGGCCCCCGGGTGGGGCGAGATCGCGGTCGGGTGATTGTGGGTCTCGACCTTGAGCAGAATGGGGACCGGCTCCTCTTCCATCGTATAACGCCGCGTCCGTTCGCAGACGAACAGGCGCGAACCCAGGGTCGCGCCCTCGACCACGGCGGCGTTGTCGGCATAAGCGCTCAGGAGCCCGCCGGGGCTCGCCTTGGCGGTCTCGCGGATCATCGCAAACAGCGTATGCTCGCAGGGCCTCCCATCGATCACGAAGTCGGCGTTGAAGATCTTGTGCCGGCAGTGCTCGGAATTTGCCTGGGCGAACATCATGAGCTCGGCATCGGTGGGATTGCGGCCAAGCCCCGAGAAGGCCGCCACGAGATAGCGCCGCTCCTCCTCGGAGAGCGCAAGCCCCAGCGCCCGATCGGCGCGCATCAAGGCGTCGTCCCCTGCGCCCAGGACATCGATCGTGGATCCGCGCGCGGGTGAGCGGCTCGACCACAACGGGGTATCGTCGTCGGGGTCGGCGAGCACCGATTCGGTCATGCGGTCGTGGATGAGTGCTGCGATCCGGTCGCGCTCGTCGGCCGTCAACACCCGCTCGGAGCGGATCTGCCAGACGATCCCGCGCTCCAGGCGCGTCACCGCCGAGAGCCCGCAACGACGCGCGATGTCAGTAGCCTTGCTCGACCACTCCGAGATCGTCCCAAGCCGCGGGACCACCACAAAGACCTGCGCGTCCGGGATAATCGCTGGTGGCGATGCGCCATAATCCAGGAGCGCCGCAAGCACGCCCCCCTCGTCGTCCGAGAGCGCGCGGTCAAGACAGGCGAAATGCCGGTAGCGGGCCGACAGTCCAGTGACCGGCGCCACCTGCGCCAGGCGCCGAAGCAGGCGCTCGGCACGGAACGCCGCCACGGCCCCGGGACCGTCAAGCCTTATGGTGAGATCTGCCATGCACGCCCGTTCCGCGCCCCTGAATTATGCCGGATTCCTGTTTGCGGGTTGCTACCCTGATCCCCGCCCTACCGCCCGAATCAGTCGGTGGGCAATTGCGCGGGCGCCGGCTTGAGCGGCCCCCCGGGCGGGTGCGCCTCGTGGCCAGCGCCCGGCGCGCGCCGGACGGCGGTCGCCGGAAGCGTGCTATCGTGGGTCGCGTAGCGGCTATGGTTCGGAGGGGCGGACATGCCGGCCGGAATCTTCAAGGGGGGCACCGGTGGAGGCACCACATAGGCGGGCACATGGCACCCGCCCCCCGTGGATGCGCATCCCGAAAGACCCGCACCCACCAACACGACCACCCCCAACCATCCATACCTCATAGCTTGATCCCCGCCTGCTGTAAAGCGTCTCGCACGGCTGCCTGCCTGTGCTCGGACAATGGTGTCAACGGTAGCCGCAGACGCGGACCGATAAGGCCCATCGCATGCAGCGCCCATTTCACCGGAATCGGGTTCGACTCCACGAACAAGGCCCGATGGAGCCCCGCAAGGGCCTCGTCTTGGCGCCGCGCCTCCTCGTAATCGCCGGCGAAGACCGCCTCCCACACCCCCCTCATGACGCGCGGCGCGACATTGGCGGTCACCGAGATCACCCCCTGGGCCCCCAGGCGCGCGAGCGCGACACCGGTGGCGTCATCACCGCCATAAAGGGCGAAATCCGCGGGACAGCCGGCACGGATGGCGCGCGCGCGATCCAGATCGCCGGTGGCCTCCTTGATGCCGACGATGCCAGGCACCGCGGCGAGCCGCATCACCGTCTCGGGTAATAGATCGCAAGCCGTACGGCTGGGCACGTTATACAGGATCACCGGCAGATCGACGGCGCGCGCGATCGCGTCGAAATGCTGAAAAAGCCCTTCCTGGGTCGGCTTGTTGTAGTAGGGGGTCACGACTAGGCATGCGTCGGCGCCGGCCTTGCCAGCGGCGCGGCTTAGCGCGATGGCCTCGGAGGTCGCGTTGGCTCCGGTCCCGGCGATCACCGGGATGCGGCCGGATAGCGTCCGCACCACATGGCTGATGACCGCCACATGCTCGTCGACATCCAAAGTCGAGGCCTCGCCGGTGGTGCCGACCGCCACGATACCGTGCGTCCCGGCCTCCAGATGGAAGTCGAGGAGGCGGTCCAGGGCCGCAAAATCGACCGCGCCATCATCGCGCATGGGCGTCACGATGGCGACAAGACTACCGCGCAACATAAAATCCGACCCGAATTAAAAGCGCGATACTACTTGCCCGACCGTTGGCAAGCAAGGGAAGGCCCGCGAATCGGCATAGCCATCACCAGCGCCTGCGCCACATTCTCGCACGGGCGCGCGACCCGGGGCCTTTTAGGGCACCAGGACCTTCTGCACTACCGTACGCAGCTCCTCATTGCGATAGGGCTTCGAGACGGCTTCGCAGAATCCATAGTGCCGGTAATTGGCCATGATCGGATCGTTCGAGTAGCCGCTCGACACGATGACCTTGGCCTTGGGGTCGAACTCCAGAAGCTTGCGTACGGCCTCGCGCCCCCCCATGCCGCCAGGGATCACGAGATCCATGATGACCACGTGGTAAGGGCGGTGCTCCTGGACCGCGCCCTTGTAGGCCGCCAAGGCCTCGGCCCCATCCTTCGCATAGCCGACCTCGTAGCCGAAATGCGTGAACAGCCGGCCCAGGATATCGCGAATGAAGCTTTCATCATCCATGATCAGGATGCGTCCATGCCCATGGCGTACGCGCCCGACCATATTGACCGAAGACGGCAGTCCCATGTCGGACGCCGGGAGCAGGATGCGGAACACCGCCCCCTGGCCGGGCTCCGACTCCACGGTAATGACGCCGTTATGCTTGCGGACGATGGAGTAGCTGGTCGCAAGCCCGAGCCCGCTACCCTTGAGCTTGGTGGTGAAGTAGGGATCGAAAATACGCGCCAGATTCTCCTTGCTGATACCCATGCCTTCATCGCGACACACGACCTCGGCGTAGCGCCCGGGCATCAGCCCGTGCCCGTCCGTGCATCGCACCTCGTCGATCGAGACCCAGACCCGCCCCCCCTCCGGCATGGCCTGTTGGGCATTCAAGACGAGATTGTGCACAACCTGCCGGATCTGCCCTTCGTCGGCCTCGACCACGACCTGCGCATTCACCGACACATCGCACAAAATATTCGAACCGCGCGAGGCAAACTCCGCGGAATCGCGCACCACGGAACCGATCTCGATCGGCCTCTTGACCGGCGCGCCGCCCTTGGAGAAGGTCAGGAGCTGCTGAGTCAGATCCTTGGCCCATAATGCCGCGCGCTCCGCCTCCTCCAGGCGGTCGAATACCTGTTCGCCGGCCGAGGTATAAAGCTTCGCGAGCGATATATTGCCCATGATGGCGGTGAGGATGTTGTTGAAATCATGCGCGATGGCCCCCGCCAGCAGGCCCACGGATTCCAGTTTGCTGGCCTTCTGGCGCTCTTCCTCGAGCCGCTGCGCGTCCGTGACGTCCCGAAACACCACCGCCGTACCCTGCACCTGGCCCTTGGCATCGCGGATCGGTGTAATACCGGTGGCAACCGCCCATTCCCGCGCGTCACGGCCGATCAGGACCGCCTGGCGGTCCGGTCCGCCGCCCGCGGCGACCGTACTGCCCAGGTTCACCGCCTCCCGAAAAAACGGCGCCTCGCGCACCACGAAGACCTCCGCCAACGGCCGCCCCACGGCCTCCTCCTGCGTCCAGCCGGTGAGCTGCTCGGCGGCGCGATTCAACAGCACCACGTGGCCGCCCGTGTCGGTCGTGATCACGCCATCACCTATTGATCGTAAAGTCACCGAAAGCCGCTCCTTCTCCGCCGCCAGGGCCTCGGCCACGCGCCGCTGATCGTCGATATCGGTCGCCACGCCCAGCCACGCGCGCACGCGTCCTCGCGCATCGTGTTCCGGTTGAATATGCACGAGGTGCCAACGAAAGGCCTTGTCCCGACCGCGCCGCAGGCGCAGTTCCATCGACAGCTCGGCGCCGGCCAGTAAGGCCTCCCGCCACACATTCTTCCTGCTATCGAGGTCGTCACGATGCACGACCTCCTCGAGAATGAGCCCGGCCATGCTCTCGCCGTCGAGATGAAAGTAGGTAAGCGCCCGCTGATTCACGTATTCGAAGCGCAGATCGCGGGTTATGATCCACACGAGCTGCGGCACGAGGTCCGCCAGATTCTGATAGCGGCGCTCGCCACGCCTCTGGACCTCGGCCACCTGCCGCGCGCGCTCACGCCGTTCGCTCTCCTGAATAAGGCGCGCCTGCGCTTTGATCTGGCGGTTTTTGCGGAACAAATCGGCAAACACCGCGACCTTGGAGCGCAGGATATCGATATCGAATGGCTTGAAAAGGTAATCGACGGCACCGAGCGCATAGCCCTTGTAGACGTACCGATCCTCTTTGTTGATCGCGGTCACGAATATAATGGGAATGGAGCGCGACTTGCGCCGCTTGCGTATGAGGCTTGCGGTCTCGAACCCATCCAGTCCGGGCATCTGTATATCCAGAAGGATCACCGCGAATTCGGCGCGCAGCACCTCCTTCAGAGCCTGCTCTCCAGATAACGCCGTGATGATCTCATAGTTCGGGTCGTTGAGAGTTTCCGACAGCGCCGTCACGTTCTCCGGGCAATCGTCAACGACCAGGATCTTGATCTTCTCATCCCCGTCCATGGTTCCCTCTTACGACACCGCCTCAGGGGCGCAGGCTTTCAGCCAGCGCTTTATCATATGCAAAAGCGCGATGGTGTCTACTGGCTTTGTAATATAGTCAGAAAGGCCTGCTTCTAGCGACTTTTCCCTGTCGCCCTTCATGGCCTTCGCGGTGAGCGCAATGATGGGAAGGCTTTTGTACCGATCCATGCGCCGGAGCGCCTGGGTGGTCTCATAGCCGTCCATGTCGGGCATCATGATGTCCATGAGCACTATGGCAATATCATCATTTTCCTCGAGCACCTCTATGGCCGCGCCGCCATTCTCGGCAAACAGCACATTGAGTTTGTGGTTTTCAAGGACGCTTGAGATCGCGAATATGTTGCGCACGTCGTCATCGACCACCAGCACCTTCTGTCCCGAAAACATGACGGCATCCTGGCTCTCGAAGTCGCTGTCGGCCTCCATGTCGGCGGCGTCGCCAATCTGCGCCACCCGCTCTCGATCGGTTTCGTCTTCGATATCCTGTCCCACGTAGATCTGCGGCATATAGAGGGTGAATTCGCTCCCCTCGCCCTCGATGCTGCGCAGGTGAATCTCGCCTCCCAGAAGCCGCGAGATCTCGCGGCTTATGGTAAGGCCAAGCCCCGTGCCTCCGTACTTGCGACTGGTCGTGGCATCGACCTGTTGAAAGGCCTCGAAAATGAGCCGTTGCTTGCTGTCGGCGATGCCTATGCCGGTATCGCGGACCGTGAACGCCACCACCACCGCCGACTCACGCAGCGCCTCGGCCTGAAACGCGGTACGGTTGCCCTGGTAGCGGTACGCCTCGAGCGTGATAACGCCTTTTTCCGTGAACTTAAAGGCATTCGACAAAAGATTCTTCAGGACTTGCTGAAGGCGCTGACCGTCGGTAAAAAGCGATTCCGGCAAATCGTCCGCGGTTTTTATGGCAAACACGATGTCCTTCTGCTGGGAGATCGCGCGGAAATCGCGCACCACGTACTCCACCAGATCCGTCACCTTGGTGTCGCTTGCGACTATGCCCATCTTGCCAGCCTCGACCTTCGAAAGATCGAGAATTTCGTTGATGAGGTTCAGAAGATCCCGGCCGGATGCGTAAATGGTGTTCGCGAACTGAACCTGCTTACCGTTTAGGTTCAACTCGCGATTCTCGGCAAGAAGCTTGGCCATGATAAGAAGGCTGTTCAGCGGCGTACGCAACTCGTGCGACATGTTGGCCAGGAACTCGGATTTGTACTTAGAGATCATGGCTAACTGCTCGGCCTTCTCCTCAAGCGACAGGCTTGCCATCTCGACTTCCTGGTTCTTGATCTCGAGCAGCGTCGCCTTCTCTTCGAGCTCCTTGGCCTGGGTCTCAAGCTCGCCGTTGGAGTTCTGGAGCTCCTGAAGGAGCTCCTCCGTGCGCATCGACGCACCGATGATATTCAACACGACACCCACGCTCACCATGAGCTGGTCAAGAAACACGCGATGGATGGAATTAAATGACTGGAACGAGGCAAGCTCTATGACCGCCAGCACGTCGCCTTCGAACAACACCGGGAGCGCCAGAATGCTGGCCGGACCGGCGTAGCCGAGACCCGAGGCGATGCGAATATAGCCGTCCGGCACGGCGCCAAGGCTGATCGGCTTTTTGTCGAGGGCGCACTGGCCGACGATGCCCTCGCCAAACTCAAAGCTCGTCGGCACCGTCGCACTTTTGTTGTAGGCGTAGGAGGCGATGAGATCCAGGCGGTTTTCCTCGATATTGACGGTATAAAAGGCGCCATGCTGCGCCGACACCAGCGGCGTGAGCTCGCTCATAATCAGTCGCGAAACCGCCGAAAGGTTCTTTTGGCCCTGCATCATGGCCGAGAAACGCGCGAGATTGGTCTTGAGCCAATCCTGCTCCATGTTTTTTTCGGTGGTCTCCTTCAGGTTCTTGATCATCTGGTTGATGTTGTCTTTAAGCGCCAGGACCTCGCCTTCGGCCTCCACCGTAATGGAGCGGGTGAGATCACCCTTGGTCACGGCCGTGGAGACCTCGGCGATGGCGCGCACCTGCGAGGTGAGATTGCCGGCCAATTGATTGACGTTTTCGGTGAGGTCCTTCCAGGTGCCGGAGACGCCCTTCACGCGCGCCTGCCCGCCAAGCTTCCCCTCGATGCCCACCTCCTTGGCGACGCGCGTGACCTCGG
>JAKBUS010000043.1 GCA_021841585.1 Pseudomonadota bacterium
CGGTTGGCCCGCCCACCCGATCGACCTATCCATGGCCCACACGATATCAGCGTGACGCCAGGGAGGGCAGAGTGTGGTTAATGGAGCGCATACAATGCACATCGCAAGATGAGCGTGAGGCGCTCGAGGACGGTCAACTGCTGTCGACTTGAGTGAGCCATGAAAGGCCGCGAGACGCGTCAGCACGGCTCGGATCGTCGCCTGTTTCGCATGCTGGCTTGCGATGGTGAGCGTGGTCTGGCCGCCGTGCGGGGTTCTGGTTGCGTATTCCGAAGCATGATGACCGCACATTCCGATCGAAGGTGACCACGGATTCCGATCCATCGTGACCGACCCTTAAGTCGGCCGAGGATCGCCCCGCCAGATAAGTCCGAGAGCGCTGGGTTCCCCATCCCGCGGGTTATCCTCCCTGATTTTTTTAAGGAGAGGACATGCCCGCCCCGAGGAAGGCCATGCGTAAGATCAAAGACGTTCTGCGACTGAAATACGAAGCAAGGCTCCCCCATGAGCGGATCGCCCGGGCCTGCGGGGTAGCCAAGGGCACGGTCGCCAAATACGTGGACCGCGCCCAGGCCGCGGGCCTGTCCTGGCCGTTGCCGGCCGACCTGGACGACACGGCGCTCGAGGCACGCCTGTTCCCGCGCGCACCGGCGCTCGTGGCCACCCACGCGCCACTCGATTGCGGCTACCTCCATCAGGAAATCAAACGCCCCGGGATGACCCTCATGCTGTTGTGGGAGGAGTACGCCCACGCCCATCCCGGGGCCGCCTACGGCTACAGCCAGTTCTGCCTGCTCTATAAGACCTTCCGCCAAAGCCTGAAGCGCTCCATGCGCCAGATCTATCCGGCCGGCGAGAAGTGCTTCATCGACTATAGCGGCGACAAGGTTGCCATCATCGATCCCCAAAGCGGCGAAATCCGTTTCGCCGAGATCTTCGTGGCAGTGCTCGGGGCCTCGGCGTACGCCTACGTCGAGGCCACCTGGACCCAGAAACTCCCCGACTGGATCGCCTCCCATGTGCGCCTGTTTGGGCGCCTAGGGTCGGTGTCCGTTCTTGACTACGAGTAGGCCGTTTTCCAAGTAATTGCGGGCCTTTTTGAGCCGGGCCCGTGACTTTCCCTTGATAGACCGCATCATTTATGATGCCAAGAACTTGCTTATGGCAAGGGCCCCTCGCTGCGCGAAGGAGGCCCAGGGGCTCGGCAAGGGGCGAGCGGGCGGGCGCCGAAATATCAAACGGTCCTGATGCCCGGATCTTCGCGATGTAAGCAAGCGCGAAGTCTTTGTCTAACGCCGCGCGTTTGCATGCAGAAACCATTATACTCTATGAAACGCGGGCCCTCGTGCGGCCTCTGAGGCGCGCCGAATGCCACCAGCATCGGAGGCCTGTTATCGGCGACGACTAGTCCTATATCATGCGAACGCTGACAGATTGTTTGCGCTAAGCCTTCGCCGGGCCTTACGGCAACCTATAATCCGCGCCTTTGTGTGAGAAAGACGCGGATTTCCATGGTTATAAATAACTATGACGCGCATAAAGTGATGCCGCTCACATGGCTCGCTTACTTGTGATGCGTACCGTAATGTTTTGCGGCTTCCTCACCATGGTGCGCGGCGTGGATGCTGTGGGCATGCGCCAGATGCGCGTGGTGGGCCGCCTTTTCGTGTTGTCCGGCGTCATGATGTTTTGCGGCCTCGGTGTGATGTTTTGCAGACTCCGTGTGGTGTTTCGCGGCATTTTTATGGTGCTCAGCGCCTTCATGCATAGTGTCGACTCCTTAATGTCATTGTTAGATAAAGCCCTCTATAGGCATAACCGAAGCGCTTTTGCACGCACAAGGGACGTCTGTCGAGACGGCGTTAGTCCTATCCCGAATTACTACGACCAACCCTCGCTTGTACCCCTACGAATATGGGGAGGCGCTGCCGTTACGTAGTAGTCAGTCAGCAAGTGACGAAAAAAGTTCGCGATTACTGAAATTTTATATCGGGTGTCGTTCTAAGCGCTTTTAGACAACATCTAGAAGAAAATGAGTCGAAACGTGATAGCACGGCAAGTAGCCCCTAATGGATTGTGGGCGCCTCTTCTTGCGGCCTTGGAGGCGCGGGCGATTACGCCTTCCGATTCTTCTCCGTTAGCCAGCGGTCTATGCGGCACCTGGGTGAGGCGTAATGGTTACTGCATGACCACTACTCTGCGTCGAGGCAGTGCGCTCGATGATGTCCAAAAATGGTTTGACGAGATCAATGGGCATAGGAAATATGACGGTGGAATTATTTTCTCGGCCGATCTCGCTTAGGGTTTGGAGATAGCGCAGCTGCATGCCCCCCGCGGCAGAGGCCAGAATTTGGGCGGCGTTTGTGAGTGTCTGTGCCGCTTGGAACTCGGCATCGGCATGGATAACCTTTGCGCGACGGTCTCGTTCGGCCTCGGCTTGCTTGGCGATGGCCCGAATCATGTTGTCTGTCAAAAGAATATCGCGCACCTCCACGTTGATGACTTCGATGCCCCAGGCGGCGACCTGTTTTTCGAGTATGAGTTGAATATCTTTATTGAGCCTGTTGCGTTCAGCTAGCATTTCATCGAGTTCGTGTTTGCCGATGACGGAGCGCAGCGTGGTTTGCGCAAGCTTACTGGTTGCCGAAAAGTAGTCTTCGACCTTGATGAAGGCCTTGGCGGCGTCAACAACACGAAAGTACAGCACGGCATCGACCTTGATGGAGACATTGTCTCGGGAGATCGCCTCTTGGACCGGCACATCGTGCACTTGGGTGCGGAGATCCACCCGCACTTTGCGCTGGATGAGCGGGATGACAATAATGAGGCCAGGGCCTTTGACCCCCGAGAAGCGCCCGAGCGTAAAGACGACCGCGCGCTGGTATTCGTAGATGATGTTAAGCGACCAAAGAATCAGAATGACAACCAGAAAGGCCATGGTCAGGATCGGTTCAAAGGTCATGGGGTGCTCCTTGGGCGGCCGCTACGATCGACGGGGGGTCATTAAGCAAACCCGAGCGGGCCCGGCGGGCCCGTGACCATTTGTGGCCGTATAATGACTTATAGGATAGACCTTTGTGGGGACAATATGTCGGGCTTGCGATCCTCCAGGGCGCCTGGAGCAGCGGGTCGGCGTTCTTAACGCTGGATATAAGGACACATGGTTTAGCGGCTAACGAGGCGGGGCGGCATCGATGGGCCGCGCGAGATACTGCGAAAGACTCGCCATATTTTGGAGACCGGCTATTACCTGCGGCCAGGGTTGCGGCCACACGTCCGGATAATTTTGCTCACCCTCATGGCTCGGGGTATAGGCGAGACTTTCCGCGCCCGGCGTGAAGAGGCATTTAATGCCGGGCTTGGTGTTGCCACGGGCATCGCAGCGATACCAGCCGGATTGGGGGAGCCAGACCGCGGCTAGGCCGTGTGTCACGTAGCGATCGGCGTCGAACCGCAGGCGTTGGTAACAGAAACCCGAGGGGAGATCACAGGCCCGCCACAGCGCTACCAGAAGGTGGCTTTTGCCAAAGCAGAGGGCGCTGCCGGTATCGAGAACCGCGGAGGCCGAGACCGGCATCTCTTCACGCGTGAAATCGACGCTATGCAATATCTCGTCCCGCACAAAGGTAAAGCAGCGCTCGGCGGTGGCCGCGGGCTCATCGCGGGCGAGCTGTTCGGCAACCCAGCGGACCTTGGGGTTATCGCCGTCGACCACGGCATCCATTCGCAGAAAGGCCTTATCCGGCCCATGATTTTTCATGGCGCATTCCTCATCGGTGGCGACGTTGACAGGCGCAAGCGGCCCCCTGCGCCCAGACGTCGCCCACAATCTTATGGCGCTCATTGTAGCAATATCTTTTCCGTCCGGGAGAAAGGCACCATGATCGTGCGCGGCGGCGGGGACGGCAGGAATGATTTGCGGTGCGCGCGGATCCACGAGGCGCTTGCGCGCCTCTTGAAGCACGAGTGACCGAGGACCAGAGACCTTAAAGGCGGGCATACGGCACGCATGCCCAGGACCCTGCGCGGCGCGCGCTATGCGGGCGGATGGCGGGTGACCGCTTGAGGCGCGCGCGTGACCCGCCGATCAGACCAGCGAAGCTTGTGAGGAGACCATGGACGCCACGAAATCGATCGATCTTAAAGGGCTGTGCTGCGCGCAACCCATCGTCGCGCTCGCCAAGGCGCTCGGGGGCATGGCGCCCGGGGAGGTGTTGCTGGTAGTGGCCGGCAAGGACTCTCTGCGCCGGAACATCCCGACATTTTGCCGACAGACAGGCCATGCCTTGCTCGAAAGCGACGAACGCGATGGGATGCTGCGGCTCTGGGTGCGCCGCCAGTGATCGGCACCCCGGAGTGATTCATGGACACGCCTTCTATGCGTTACGAAGCCCATGTTGGGCAGTGGTTCTTTGATATATCGCAAGATGCCCCCGGAGCCGGCCGGTTTACCCTCGTTGCGGGTTAATATGCCTATCGACCGTGGCGCCGTAGCGCGGCCATGACCGAACGGCCCGAGTCGGGGCGCATCCACCAGCAGTCCATTGATAACCAATCGGGAGCCATTGACCGCCATGAGCACCCCGTCGCCCTTCGGGCACGATCCGCAACGAGCAGAGCCGCCCTACACCATCCTCAAGGCCCCGGTAGCAGCAGACCCCAGTGCCCCGCGGCGCTATCCGTGGGCCTGGCAGAAGTATCTCGACGCCTGCGCCAATCACTGGATGCCGCAAGAGATCAGCATGGAGCGTGACATCGCGCTCTGGAAGAGGCCTCACGGCCTGTCCGAGGACGAACGGCGTATCGTCAAGCGTAATCTCGGGTTCTTTACGACCGCCGACTCGCTCGCGGCCAACAATATCGTCCTTGGAACCTACCGCCAGATCCGCGCCCCGGAGTGCCGGCAATATCTGATCCGGCAGGCCTTCGAGGAGGCGATCCACACGCACTCCTATCAATATATCGTCGAGTCCCTGGGCCTAGACGAGGGCGAGGTCTTCAATGCCTACCGCGAGATCCCGTCGATCCGCGACAAGGACGTCTTCTTGCTCCCCCATATCGAGGTCCTGGCCGCACCCCGCTTTCAGACCGGGACACCCGAGACCGACGCCGCCCTGCTGCGTTCGCTCATCGTGTTCGCGGCCATGATGGAAGGGCTATTCTTCTATGTGGGGTTCGCGCAGATCCTGGCCTTGGGCCGCCAGAACAAGATGGTCGGTGCCGCCGAGCAATACCAGTACATCCTGCGCGACGAGTCCATGCACTGTAACTTCGGCATCGATCTTGCCAACCAGATCAAGATCGAGAATCCCCATCTGTGGAATCCCGACTTTCAGGCCGAGATCCTGCGGCTGATGCGCACCGCCGTGGATCTCGAATGCGCCTACGCCACCGATACCATGCCGCGTGGCGTGCTGGGACTAAACGCCAACCAGATGCACCAATACGTGATCTACATTGCCAACCGCCGCTGCGCGCAGCTGGACCTGCCGGAGATCCACCCCGGGACACCGAACCCCTTTCCATGGATGAGTGAGATGCTGGACCTGAAGAAGGAGAAGAACTTCTTCGAGACGCGCGTGACGGAATACCGGACCGGCGGGGGGCTGAACTGGGATTGAGGCCGGCGCCGGAGATGGCTAAACACGCCCCGAGGCCTCGAGTGCGCGCGGCGGGCCGCCCCGCTTAGTACCCGCCGCCGCCCACGCTCGAGGCCTTGAAGGCGATAGTCACCGCGGCCACCACCGGAATCGACGCAGCGAGGACCGGTGCGAGCACCGCCCAGGGCCCGGCGCGACGGTAGCGGCGGACGGCGAACTCTGCGCCGAGCCCCAGGGCGAAAGACGCCACGAACGCCCCGACTATCCCCGCCCCCACCCCCGCATAAAAGCGTAGATCCAGGACAAGGGCGCCGAGGACAAAGGCTATGTTGGCGCGCCCGGCACCGGATAGGCCTGGGCTTTTGCTGAGACCATTCAAGATCAAGCTTGCCACGAGGGCCACGGCCAGGGTCGCCGCGAGCTCGCCCAGCAGGATGCTGCCGGACAGTGGCGCCACGACGGCAAGACCCGCCGATACGATGAGGGCGATAGCCGCGAATGGCGCGTCACCGACCCCGCGCGCATCCGCAAGGACCCATAGAGCAGACCACGCCGCGGCCGCAAGCGCCCAGGTGGCCAAGGCGACCGAGAGGGGCTCGCGCTCGAGGATGGGCCAGAGCAGGGCTGCGGTCCCGCTGGCGGCCACGAGAATCGCCAGGGCGGCCCTCGTGGATACGCCGCCGGCCCGGCTAGCGACGGGTGCGGCTATTAGGAGCGCTACGATAAACCACGGCACCCACGACAGTACCGTCGCGGGCGGAAACGTGAAGTCGCGGTAGACGGCAAAATAACCGGCGAGAAAGGCCGCCGGGACCACGAGCCCGGCGATGGCCGCTGCCAGGGGCGGAGCGCCTCTGGAGAAAAACCGGGAGGACATCGCCGCAAGCGCCGCCACCACCGCCGGCACGAGAACGACACGCATCAGCTGCGATCTTACGAACGATGAATGAAACAATGCCCACATGATGCCCCCCGGTGCGCCGGATTGGCCGGCACGCGCAATGCTGGTTTAACGCGCCGTGCGCACGCCCTCGATATTGACGTGCAGGTGGACGCGGTTGGCGATCATGCCGGCGTAGGCTGACATGCCAAAGGCGCTGCGGCGAATGGTGGTCGTGGCCACATAGCCGGACAGATAGCCGCCCCACGGCTTGGGAAGGGCCGCAACCTCGCCCGCACCGACCTCGCGGACGTGGAATACGACCGGCCGGGTGACACCGTGCAGGGTGAGGCGCCCGTAGAGCAGGCCCGCGCCCGCGCCCTTGGGCTGGAAGCGCGTACTGTGGAAACTGATGGTCGGAAACTCCCGGACATTGAAGAAATCCGGGCCGCGCAGGTCATGGTCGCGCATCGCGAAATTGGTATTGATGCTGGCGGCGGCAATGCGGATCGCCACCTTGTCGCGCGAGGGCGCGGTGCTATTGAATGTATAGGTGCCGGACATCTTGTCGAAACGCCCCACGACCACGGCAACGCCGGCATGGCCTATGGTGAACCAGGCCAGGGAATGGTTCGGGTCTATCCGGTAGGTCCCGTTGGGGCTGCCGGTCAGGCGGTGATAGCGCGCCGCATGCGCGAGCGGTACGAGCGTGCTGGAGACGAGGCCGGCGACGAGGGCCGCGCGGTACAGGGTAGATAAACGAGACGAGGACATGGCCATTCTCCTTTTAAGTTGAGGTCCGAACCCGCCAGGCCGGTGTCCGGCGCTTGCCGGGCGTCCGGCGGGTATCGCCATAAGCCCTATCACTTTGGATACGGATAGTCTTCATACAAACTACTAGAGCGCAAAGAGATTGTCAACATCCAGACTATCAGCCCTCAAGCCTCGCGGAATCGGTCTCGCAGGCGGCGCAAATCGCGACGCGTCCGCTCGACATCCTCGAGGCTCATGTCGGCAAAAACGTGCTTTAGGTGATGGATGTGCAGCGGGAAGACGCGCGCGAACAAGGCCTCGCCCGCGCTCGTCAAGACCGCATGGAAGCTGCGGCGATCATCGCTTGGTACCTTACGAAACACCAGCCCCTTGGCCTCGAGGCGGTCGATGATGCCCGTTAAGGTCCCCTTGGTAATCAATGTCTTGCGGGCCACCTCGCTCAACGGGAGGCCATCGGTGCGACCCAGCGTGGCGACGACGTCGAACTGTGCCGGGGTGAGACCCAACTCGCGGACATGCGCGGCCGAGTAACTCGAAAACGCATGGTAGGCCTCGGCGAGCTCCCGTAGCACCCCAAGGAAAGGCTCACGCACCGCGACCTCGCTCATGCCCACAAACGACGTCGATGCCGATACCTCCCGCGAATTTTCTTTGGACATGGCCAGCCCCCAATAGTCTTTATAGCGATAGTCTGTCTGCAAATTGTCGCACGAAAGACGCGATCGCGTCAGGGTGGCGCGAGACAGGCTGTGTGGCGGACCTTGGGGGGATACCAGGAGGCCGCTGTTCTCGTACGCTGATCCGCGACCCGCTCTGTCGGCCACCCCCGCGTTCGGCAGCATGTGGGCCGTGTGCGTCATGGTTGTCTCGTCGGGGCTCGACTAAGGAGGATGGCCATGTCTCGAGTGCGTATCCCATTATCTGCGAAACGCATGCTCCTGGGCCTCGTGCTTGCCGGCGGCGCAAGCCCCGAGGCCGGCGGTGCCGGCAAACTGGGCGGGCACCCGTGGGTGAAATCCTTACAGGCGGCATTGAATCGCCGGGAGCACGCCCATCTCACGGTGGATGGCATTATGGGCCCAAAGACACGGGCCTCTTTAAAACTTTTCCAGAAAGCCCATGGCCTCAAGCCGACCGGGCATCTCGACAAGGCAACCGAGCAGGACCTTGGGATTTAAAGGAGCGGGCCAGTCCCCCGATGCGCGCACGGGCGCCCCGCCCTCGGGGGAGCTTGCAATGTATTCCGCGTTTCTCGTAGCGCCCCACCGAGGCGAACGTTCCATGCCTCGCTATGCCATTGCGTCCTTCGCGGCGCGTACGCTGTGTGGCATCGCCATCGCCGCAACCCTATCGGCCGCGGCCTTCGCCCACGTCAACGACTCGCGCACCGCTCGCCCGGCAGCGGCCATGAACGGCCCCATGCACGAGCCCATTGCCGCCGGCAAGGGCCCCATGACCGGCGCCGCCGAGCCCGGCGGGAGCCCTTGGTCAAGGCGATTCAGGCATCGTTGAATCGCGCGGACCACGCCCACCTCGCGGTCGATGGCAAGATGAACGCGGCGACCCACGCGGCCCTGAAGAGGTTCCAGAAGACCCACGGCCTGAAGACAACCGGCCGCGCCGACAAGGCTACCCGGCGCACGCTGGGTCTCTAGGCCGGCCCCGGGAAGGTCCCGCCGCGCGCTGCAAGCGCGCGGACCCCTCCGCAACCCTGGATGGGCACAAGCCACGCTACTTCAGGCGTGGCAGCGCGCCCGGCCCGTCTTTGCCGCTACCGCCATGACTCGCATCGTCGCGGCTATGGTCCTTTCCGAGCAGCATGTATATCGCCGGCACCACGAACAACGAAAACAGCGATCCGAGCCCAAGTCCCGTAAAGATCACAAGACCGAGGGCGAAGCGCGCCGCCGCGCCCGGGCCGGTTGCGAGCAGCAGGGGGATGACGCCCACGACCATGGCGGCGGTGGTCATGAGGATGGGCCGGAGACGGATGGACGATGCCTTCTCGACGGCCTCGCGCTTGCTCAAGCCCTCGTGGCGTTGCGCCTCATTGGCGAACTGCACGATCAGGATGCCTTGCTTTGTGATTAACCCAATCAGCGTGATGAGCCCCACCTCGGTATAGATATTGATCGTGCCAAGGCCGAGGCTCAAAAAGATCAGCGCGCCACTGATCGACATGGGGACCGTGACCATGACGATGAGCGGATCACGGAAGCTCTCGAACTGCGCGGCGAGCAACAGATAGATAAGTAGGATCGCCAGGAAAAAGGTCAAAAGGAGACCGTTACGCGTGTGCATGAACTGCCGGGATTCACTGGCGTAATTGATGCTGAATCCCTGCGGGAAGATCCTGTGGGCCTGGACACGCAGATAGGACAGGGCCTGCCCCATGGTCACGCCGGGCATCGGCACCGCCTGGATGGTGGCGGAATTCAACTGGTCGAATTGCGGGAGATACTGGGGCTCCACCTTAGTTGACAGCGACACCACGGTCGACAACGGGATCATGTGTCCCGCCGCCTGCAGATAGAAGCTCTTCAGGAGTCCGGCATTGGCGCGGAAACGGTCGGAGACCTGCGGAATCACCTCGTAACTGCGACCCTTGAGGTCAAAACGGTTGATGTAGTTGCCGCTTAGAAGTGGCTGCAGATTGCTGGCGATGGTCTGCATGTTGAGGCCCAGAGCCGCGGCCATGCTGCGCCGGATATGGATGACGATCTGCGGGTCATCGTAGCGCAAGTCCTTGGCGACATAGGCAAACAGCCCGCTGCGCTGGGCGATGCCGATCAGGCGGTTGGCGACGGTATCGATCTTTCGGTAACCGGCATTTCCCTGGATGACGAACTGCACGGGCGGGCCACCGGCCGATCCGGGAAGCGACGGCTTTTGGAACACCGCAAGCTGCAGACCCGCTATGTGCGAGACCTTCTTCTGGATGATGGGCTGGAGCTTCATCGTGCTGATCGAGCGCTTGCTCCACGGCACAAGGTGCATGCCGGCCATCATCTGGTTACTGCCGGCCCCGGTGGGTGAGAAACCGGTGATCATGAAGCTCTTGTCGTAGACCTTGAACTGCTCGAAGTCATGGATGATCTGCAGCCCGTAGGTGCGCAGATAGCGGGTCGTGGCGGTCGGCGGCGCGACGCCGGCGACGAAGATAATGCCCTGATCTTCTTGGGGGGCAAGCTCCTGCTTGGTCGAGGTAAACAGGAAATAGACGCTCGCCAGCATGACCGCCGCGAATAGCCACGTGGCCGGCTGGTAATCAAGACTGGCATGCAAAAGCCGATTGTAGCGCGCGCGCAGGGCCTCGAAGCGCTCATCGACCGTCCGTGCCCAGCCATGCGGGGGGTTCTGTTTCAGGACCCGCGCGCTCAGCATCGGCGAAAGCGTCAGGGCGACGAGCATGGACACCAGCACCGCCGCCACCAGTGTAAAGGCGAATTCCGAGAACAGGCTTCCGGTGAGTCCTCCCATGAAACCTATGGGCGCGAATACCGCGACAAGCGTGGTCGACATGACGATGATCGGCGCGAGTAGCTCGCGCCCCGACAGCAACGCGGCATCGATCGGTTTTTGGCCCTCCTCGATGTGACGGTGGATGTTCTCGACCACCACGATGGCGTCATCCACGACCAGTCCGATGGCGAGCACTATGGCAAGCAGGGTCAGCAGATTGATGGTGAAATGCATCATCCACATCAAGAGGCCGCCGCCTATGATGGACAGAGGGATCGCAATCGCCGGGATCAAGGCCGCGCGCAGCGAACCGAGGAACAGCAGGATGACGAAGATCACCACCACCAGCGTGATACCGATCGTAGTGAGGATCTCGTGCAGGGACGCGGTTATGTAGGTGCTCGCATCATAGGGGATGTTGGAGCGCAAGGTCGGCGGGAACTGCGCCTTCAGGCGCCCGAGCTCGCGGCGCACGCCGCGGGCCACGGTCAGCGAATTGGCCGATGGCGTGGGCTGGATGCCGATATAGGCGGCCGTCGTGCCGTTGAAGAACGCCTGCGAGGTGTAGGTCTCGGCGCCGAGCGTGACGCGCGCGACATCCTTGAGCCGCACCAGGGTCGGGCCGTTGGAGGCGACAACGAGATCCTTGAAGCCGCGGACCGTCGACAAATTTGTGGTGGCGGTTATGACCTCCCCGATGGTGGCGCTGCGCGTGCGTCCGACCGCCGAGATGTAGTCATTGGCGGCGAGCGCCGCCGCCACCTGCGCGGGCTCAACATGGAGCGCCGCCATCTTCACCGGATTTAACCAGACACGCATGGCGAAGGTGTTTCCCGAGCCGGTGCCGGCCGGCACGATCTGCGCCTGACTGACCCCTGGCACCGAGACGAGACTCGGCTGCACGACGCGCAGCAGATAATCGGTGATCTGCTGCTGAGTCATGTGATGGCTGTAGAAGGCGATATACATGAGGTCGGTGGTGTCACCGACGGTCACATTGATGACCGGCAGCTGGCTGCCGGCCGGCAGCTTGTTCACCACCTGCTGAATCTTCGACTGAATATTCGCGACCGCCGCATTGGGGCTATAGTTCAGCTTCATGTAGGCGGTTATGGTCGACGCGCCCTCGGCACTGACAGAGGTCATGTAGTCGATGCCAGGGGCGGTGGCGATCACGCGTTCAAGGGGCGTGGTCAGGAAGCCTTGCACGGTCTGCGGGCTCGCGCCCGGGTAGATGGTGCGAATGTCCACGGTGGTATTGGTCATCTTGGGGTATTCGCGGACCGTCATCCCCACATAGGCGCGCACGCCGAGCAGAAAGATGACAAGGCTCAAGGCCGTGGCCAGGACCGGCCGTCGGATAAAGAAGTCGGTAAAGGTCATACCACCGCCCTTTAAGGCTGCACCGTATTATTGATCGCAATCGGCATGCCATTGCGAAGCTTGACTTGGCCGGCCGTCACCACGGTCTGTCCCACCTTGAGCCCGCTCTTTATAGCCACGAGTCCGTGACGTTCGCGGCCGACCGCCACCACTTGCTGATGGGCGATGAGATGCGCATGACCCTTGATGGTCGCATGCCGCGCCACATAGACCGTATCACCGTAGGTGTTATAGGTAAGCGCCGCGGCCGGGACCACGATGACCTTCTGAACGTGCCGGCCCACGAGACGTACGCGCCCGAACATGCCGGGACGCAACAGTGCCGCCGGGTTGGGCACGATCGCCTGCACGAGGATGTTGCGCGTAGCGGGATTCACGGTCGCGTCGATCGCGTGCACGTGCCCGACGAAACGGCGATGCGGGAATGCGTCCACGCGCAACTGGATGGTCTGACCGACATGCACCCTCGGGACCTCGACCTGGGGGAGCGTGAAGTTGGCATAGAGCGTGCGATAGGACTGGAGATCGACGATCGGCGCGCCGGGCGCGAGATACTGGCCCAGATTCACCTGACGGATCCCGAGGATGCCGCTGAACGGCGCGCGCAGGGCAAGCTCGTGAATCGCCGCCAGATCGCCCGCGACATGCGCCGTGGCGCCATGGAAAGTCGCGATCGCACTGTCTAGTTGCGCGCGGCTCGCCGCCTTGTCTTTATAGAGCGTGCGCGTGCGCCGCAGATTGGCGAAGGCCAGGCGCGCCTGCGCCCGATCATAGGCGAGTTGCGCAAGCTGCGGCTGATCGTTGACCTGCACGAGCAGCGCGCCCGCACGTACGGGCGCCCCGGAATGGAAATTGATGGCGGTCACCACCCCGGGGAGCTGCGCGGTCACGGTCACGCCCTCGATGGCGGTGAGGCTGCCCACGCTGCGGACATGGTTGCGCCAGGTGGCCCACTTTGCGCGCGCCGTCGACACCGTCACCACCGGCATGCCGCGCGCGGCCATGAACTCGTGGATCTTGTAGTTGACGAACGCCTTCCAGCCGAAGATTCCCGCGAACACGAGCGCGAGGATGAGGGCGACCAGAACAACGCGTTTTTTCATGGGGCATTCCTTTGGGGTGATGCGGTCGGGACAGCTGTGGCAGGGCGCCCGGGCGCGGCCTTATTCGGCCGCGGCGCCAGCGGGCTACCACCGAGCGCGGTGTAGAGCGCGACCGTATCGAGATAGCGCTGGGCCTCGGCGCGCACATAGGCGATGCGCGCCTGACTATACAAGGCCTCGGTCGTAAGCAGCGACAACGAATCTATGGCGCCTGCCCGGTAACTGCTCTTCGCGAGCCGCAAGGCCTCGCGCGAGGCGGCATAGGCATCGCCCTCGGCGCGCAGGGCCTCGGCATCGTGCTCAAGGGCGCGCAGGCTACCGGCCACCTGCTGGAAGGCGCCAAGCACCGTTTGCTGGTATGTGGCACGCGCGCCGGCATAAAACTCCAGGGCCTCGCGGCGCTGGGCACGCAAGGTGCCGCCGTGAAAGAGCGGGGCCAGGAGGTTGGCGCCGATACTCCACACATTGCTGGCGGCGTTGAAGAAGTTTCCGACTGTAAGGCTTTCCTGGCCGATGCTGCCGGTGATCTGCACGACCGGATAGAACTGCGCGTCGGCGATGCCGATCTCGGCATTGGCATAGCGCATCTCCTCGGTCGCGGCGCGTATATCCGGCCGCTCGCGCGCCAGCACCGACGGTAGGCTTACGGGCAGATTGCGCGGCAAGTGAAGACTGGAAAGCCGCAGGTGCACGGGCCGCCACTGGGCCGGAAAGCGGCCGATAAGCGTTGCCAGCGTGTAGCGCGCGAGGGCCAGCTGTTGCAAGAGCGCGGGCAACGCCGCCTTGTTGGTGGCAAGCTGGCTCTCCTGGTTGACCACCGAGAGATAGGGCACCGCGCCGGTGCGATACTGGATCTGGGTCAGCGAAAGCAGCTCGGACTCGCGCGCGATGATCCGGTGCGTGGCGCGAATCTGCGCGCGGTAGCTCGCCGCTTGCACGGCGGTCGTCGCGACATTGCCGATCAAGGAGAGCTGGGCTGCGAGCAGCTGGTCGCGCGCGTAGAGTTCCTGCGCGTGGGCCGAGTTATAAACGAGCCGGTTGGCCCCAAAGACATCCGGGTAATAACTTACCGACAACCCGCCGGTATAAAGCGAATAGATGCCGGGCAGGTGGCCGCTGGATGAAGAGCCGGATGGCGACTTCTCGCGCAACGCACCCAGACTGCCGTTGACCTGCGGATAGAAGATGCCGGCGTCGGCGGCCTCCACGGCGCGTGCCTGCAGGAGGCGCGCGCGATCCGCGGCAAGCGTGCGGTTGTTCTTCAGCGCCGCGGCGATGAGGGCATCGAGCGGTCGCGACCGGAACGCCCGCCACCAGCGCACGCGCGGTGATACACCGTAATGGAAGCGCTGCGATGCGCCAGCCGGGCCATGGGTCCCGGCCACGGTCGTGGGTCCTGGCCTATGCGTGTAGCGGCCCACCGGGGGCGCGCCCGGGGCCTTGTAGCGCGGCCCTATGGCGCATCCACTCAAGGCCGTGAGCAAGGCGACAACGACGGGTCCGACCAGGGCCCGACGGCAACACCGCCGATCAGATATCATAATGAACCATCAGTCCTTCGAGAGCCGTGTGCTCCAAAGCGCCCCGTTTGGCAAGCGCTAATGTCGCATAACTAATGGGCTTATTATTAGCAAGCTAAATAGCTTACCCGGCGGTCTTGGATGAACGCAAGCCCCGCGCCCCTACCCTACCGCAAAATATCCATAACAGGCAGATCGCGTCCACGCCCTTTCACAAAACGTCACACCGCCGGTGCGTTTTCATACTTTAGAGCACGCCTTGGTATGGCAATCGCACGCCGACATCTGGACAATGGCGGTTCACCATGGACTGGAGGATATCCGGAATGAAGCTTTATTTTGCCCCAGGCGCCTGCTCTCTCGCGGCGCATATCGTGATCGAAGAGGCCGGCGTGCCACACACCCTCGAGCGCGTCGACTTGGCCACCCACAAGACCGAGCACGGCGAGGATTACACCAAGATCAACCCGAAAGGCTACGTCCCCGCGGTCACGCTCGACGATGGCACGCTGCTCACCGAGGTCGCGGTGGTGCTGCAGTACCTGAGCGATCTGCGTAAGGAACGGCGCCTGATGGCCGAACCCGGCAGCCTCGAACGCTACCGGCAGATGGAGTGGCTATCTTTCATTTCAACCGAGCTACACAAGCAGTTCTCGCCGTTTTTCCGGCCGGAGACGCCGGAGGCCGTGAAGCAGCAGCAAATGAAGCTGCTCGGCCGCCGATTTGACTATATCTCGGAGACCCTCGGGCGGCACCCCTACCTTGCGGGCGCGGAGTTCACGGCCCCCGACGCCTATCTATTCACGGTGTTGGGCTGGACGGACTACCTGAAGATCGACATGACCCCATGGCCGCGCCTTGGTGAATACCGCGCCCGTATCGCGGCACGCCCGGCGGTGCAAAAGACCCTGAAGGGCGAAGGCCTCCTGAAATAATCACCCCCGGCCGCCCAGGGCCACGGCCCTGGGCGGCGCGGCCGCGCCCGGTCCCTTTCCCAAAAAGACGCGCGGGCCTATGATCAGCGGGAATCCTTGGGAGGATGGGGTATGGCGGGACCGGTCTTGAAGAAAACGCTCGTCCGCGACGAGAGTTTCGCGGGCGTCACTTACCATATCGAAGGCGACATCGTCCCAGTGCTGCAGGTGGTCCTCGAGACGATCCCGGTCTTTTTCGAGCACCACATCCTTCTCTGGAAGGACCCGGCGACGCGCATCGGGGTCAAGGCCGTCAAGGGGCTATTGCGCCGCGCCATCAGCGGCATGCCCATCCTGCTGGCCTCGGCGACCGGTCCCGGCACCATCGCCTTCAGTCGTGACGGCGCGGGTCAGATCGTGCCCATCCATCTGGCGCCGGGCCAGGCCATCGATGTACGTGAGCATCAGTATCTGGCGGCCACCGATCAGGTGTCCTACTCCGTGACGCGCATCAAGGGCATCATGAACTGGGTGTTCGGGGGCAATACCCTGATAGTGGATCAGTTCCGGGCCGAGCAAGCGCCCGGCATCGTCTGGCTACACGGTTTCGGCAATGTCTTCGAGGTGATCCTGGGGGCCGATGAATCGATCGACCTCGAGCCCGGGGGCTGGCTTTATAAAGACCCGACGGTCGCCATGAAGACCGTCACGCAAAGCCTGAGCTCGGGGATTTTCGGGAGCGCCGCCTCCTTCTTCTGGAATCGCTTCACGGGGCCGGGGCGCGTGGGCATCCAGTCCATGTACGTGCCGACGCTCGCCGTCGAGACCTGAACCGCGCGTGCCCAAGGATCTGCCGCGCACGCTTGCGCTTACCATCACGGCGCTGTTCCTGCTATACCCGCTCTGGGGTCTTGCCTCGCCCGTCGGCCGCTGGCAGTGGGGGGCCGCCGACGCCTCGCCGGCGCTTGCCACGTCCTTCGCCCTGACCGGGGTGGCGCTTCTCATCGTGGTCGCCATCGGCACGCCGCTTGCGTTTTCCCTGCGCGGGGCCACGCGCGCCGTGCGCATCACCTTCGAGGCCGTGGTGCTGCTGTCGGTGCTGATGCCGCCACTTGCCCTGGGGCTTTTGCTGGCGCTCGCCTTCGGTCCGGGCACGGCCTTGGGCAGCCTGCTTTTGCGCCTCGGGATCCCAACCAGCAACGATTCGACGGCCTTCGTCGTCACCCAGATCTACGCGAGCCTCGGCTATTATCTGCTCGGGGCGGCCGCCGCCTTCGAGGCCGTACCGCGCGAGCTTGAACAGAGCGCCGCCCTGCTCGGCTTGAAGCCGCGCGAGGTCCTGTGGCGCGTCACCCTGCCGCTCGCCCGTCTCGGCCTCGCGGCGGCCGTGAGCCTGGCCTGGGTACGCGCGCTCGGCGAGTTCGGGGCTATCATGGTGACGGCCTACTACCCGCACGGGATACCGGTGCAATTGTGGGTGGACCTCCAGGACAGCGGGCTGCCCGCGGTCCTGCCCTTATTGCTCGTATTCCTGCTGTCGGCACTGCCTCTGCCCTGGGCGCTGCGCATCCTGGTCCGGGCCCGCGGCCATGCTTGAGTGTCGCATTCACAAGGCCCGGCGCGCCTATGACGTCAACGTGGAGTTTGTCGCGGACGCCGAGCGGCTGGCGCTGTTCGGACCCTCGGGCAGCGGCAAGAGCACCATCCTCTCCTGCCTCGCGGGCCTCGAGAGACCGGATGCCGGGCATATCCACTGCGACGGACAGAACTGGTTTTCGCCACCGCTTGCGCTGCACCTGCGCTCGGTCGGCTACCTGAGTCAGCGCGAGGCCTTGTTCCCGCATCTGTCGGTCGCGGACAATGTGCAGTTCTCCCTGGATGCCGCAGCGCGCGCCCATGAGCGGGCGTGGATCGATGAGATGCGCGAACGGCTGAATCTCACGACATTGTGGCGCGCGCGGCCCCATCACCTCTCGGGGGGGCAGGCGCGGCGGGTGGCGCTCGCGCGCACGCTCTGCCGGCGCCCGCGCCTCGTGCTGCTAGACGAACCGTTTACGGGCCTCGATCGCCCCCTGGTACGCGAACTGGTCACGATCCTGAAAGAGTGGCAGGAGCGGCTGCGTTTCACCTTGCTTGCGGTGGATCATGACCCCTTGGTCCTGGAGGGCCTATGCCCGCGGGTCATCGCCCTGGAGGAAGGACGCGTGGTCCAGCGCGGGGACTGGTCGGAGCTTGCCCGAGCGCCGGCGACACCGACGCTGCGCGCCCTGCTCGATCTCAACCCATAAGGCGCCGGGCTTGGGCTTGACATCGGCTTGCGCCACTTACTGGGCGCGTGTAATTTGATGAGGCGCGCCTTGTCCATCGTGGCGGGTTCGCGCCTTAACCTTGAGTTTTTGGACATCCCTACCCATGACCGACTTTGTGCCGCTTACGATCGCCATCCTCACCGTTTCCGATAGCCGTACCCTGGAGACCGACACCTCCGGACAGGCGCTCATCGAACACCTCACGGGGGCCGGCCACATATTGGGCGAGCGCGCGCTCATGCGCGATGACCGCTACGCCCTGCGCGCGATCGTCTCACGCTGGATCGCCGACCCCAAGATCCAAGTCGTCATTTCCACCGGCGGCACGGGACTGACCGGCCGCGACAGCACACCGGAGGCCATGAAGCCGCTTTTTGACAAGGAAATCGAGGGCTTCGGGGAGCTGTTCCGCGCGGTGTCCTATGACGAGATCGGCACCTCGACCCTGCAATCGCGCGCACTCGCCGGTCTTGCCAACGGCACCGTGATCTTCTGCCTGCCGGGCTCCACTGGCGCCTGCCGCACGGCCTGGACCAAGATCCTGGAACCGCAGCTCGATCGGCGCCACAAGCCCTGCAACTTCGTAGAGCTCCTGCCACGCTTTCGGGAACCGGCATAGTGAAGGGCGGATCGGCGCCACTGCTGTCGGTGGAGGAAGTGTGGGCGCGGATGCGCGCGGATGCGACCACCGTTGTCGAGGGCGAGCGGGTGACCCTGGACGAGGCCCTCTCGAGGGTGCTTGCGGAAGACTTGCGCGCGCCAATCACGGTACCGGGCTTCGATAACAGCGCGATGGATGGCTACGCCTTTCGTGCCGATGACGCGCGCGGCCTGCGCGAACTTTCCATAAGCCTGCGGGTGGCGGCCGGCGATGCGCCCGGAAAGCTGTCACCTGGCACGGCGTGCCGGATATTCACCGGGGCCCCCATGCCGGCCGGCGCCGACACGGTCGTCATCCAGGAACGTTGCGAACGCCGGGGCGATACATTGGTTCTTCCCGATCAGTGGACACCGCACGCCAATATTCGCCGCGCGGGCGAAGATATCCGCGCGGGCGACGTGATCCTGCGGGAAGGCCAGCGTCTTACTCCGCAGGCCGTGGGTCTGGCGGCCTCCTGCGGGTTTGCCGAGGTGCTCGTGCGCCGGCGGCTGCGGGTGGCGGTCCTGTCCACGGGCGATGAACTGCGCGCGGCGGGCTCCGGCCCACTCGGCCAAGGCCAGATCTATGACAGCAACCGGCCCATGCTGCGCGCCCTGCTGGCGCAGCTTGGCTGCGAGACGCGGACTGTGGGACCGCTCGGCGATGAGCTCGCCACCACCCGCCAGGCGTTGCGCGCGGCGGCCGAGAGCGCCGATGTCATTGTTACGACCGGCGGCGTTTCAGTGGGCGAAGAGGATCACGTCAAGGCCGCCCTGGAGGCCGAGGGTACGCTTGCGCTTTGGCGGGTGGCGATAAAGCCCGGCAAGCCGCTTGCCTTCGGACGCGTGGGTGAGGCCCATTTTCTCGGGCTCCCCGGGAACCCGGTATCGGCATTCGTGACCTTCCTGCTGTTCGTGGGGCCGTTCCTGAAGGCCCTCATGGGCGAGACACCGGCGCCCTTGCGGGCGTTCCCGGTACAGGCCGCGTTTACGCGCGGCACGCCCGACAGCCGCCGCGAGTTTCTGCGCGCGCGGCTCGCCACGGGCGCCGACGGGACATTATGGGCCGAGACCTACCCTCGCCAGAGTTCGGGGGTCCTGTCCTCGACGGTGTGGGCCGACGGGCTTGTCGACATCGCCGCGGGGCGCGCGGTGGCCGAGGGTGACAGCGTACCCTTCCTCCCTTTCGAGGGCCTTGCCTCCTGAGGCGATGGCGCGGTGCGGCCTCAGCGCAGGTCCGCGGGTTCATTGCAGTTGGCGGCCTCGGCATCACTGAGATCGAACCACGCCATATCGGCGCCCGCAAACCAGTCCTGGGCGCGCCGGCCACCGGCGCGCCAATAGTCCTCCAGGAGCGTGCGCAAACGCGCATCGGCCAGGCATACGAGGGGTTCCGGGCCCCGAGGACTGCGCGCGACGACCAGACCCTGGGTAATGCGCGAGGCCCATAGACGAGCGACCAGGTCGGGCGGCAGGCAGGGGGTATCGACGGGTACCGAGAGCACCCAGGGCTGCGCGGCATGGCGGAAGGCGGCGCGCAGGCCTGCCAGCGGGCCCGCGAAGTCATCATTCTCGTCGGTCACGACCTCATAACCCAGCGCGCGGTAACGCCCAAGCGAGCGGTTGGCACTGATGAGCACTTGCGGCAGGCCGGTGAGGCGCCGCACGGCAATGTGGATCAGTGGTTCGCCCGACCATGTCACAAAACCCTTGTCCTGGCCGCCCATGCGCCGGCCGGCCCCACCCGCGAGCACGACCCCCGTGACCGGCAAGGCCCCTTCGCCCATTCATCCTCCTCGACCGCCCTCTCGCACCACCGCGGACATGGATGGGTGGCGCGTCGAGCAGGGCATCATACCAATACACACGCGCAAAAGGGTGGCGTAGTCGCCCGCGCTGAACATGGCCCACGGGTCTAGAGAAGATAGGCTTGTTCGGGGGCCGCCA
>JAKBUS010000004.1 GCA_021841585.1 Pseudomonadota bacterium
TGACCGGCCACACCGGGGGATCGGGGCCCGTTGATGGAGGCCGACATGAGCGGGGCTCGAGGACGCGGCCTGGCGCCGACCTGCACCCAAAACGCCCGCGCGAGCGCGGCCACGCCACCCCGTGGTGCAGGGCCTGCGCTCGCGCGCGAGCGCAGGCCCTCTGGCGGCGCGTCATCGGCCGATCGCGCGCCTGGCGCGGATATTGCTTCGGTGCTTGGGGACTCGACCGCCAGGGACGGCGGCGGGTCCTCTTCCCCAAGGGACATGCCCATGCCGGACTCACGCCACAGGGAACACACACAAGACGCGGTCTCGGGGCGCGAACGCCTGAGCGCCGGGCGCCTGGCGATCACCTGGATGGGCTTCCCCTTCATCCTCGCCATCACCATGACCGGGTCGGTCCTGGTCTTGACCGCGGGCCTTCGCAATGCGGTGCTGGCCACCATCATAGGCAGTCTCGCCATGTTCGCCTATGTAGGGACGCTCGGTGAATGGGGATGGCGTTTTGGCCAAAGCTTTGCGCAAATCGCGCAAGGCGTTTACGGAGCACGCGGCTATCGCATCATCTCGGGCCTCCTATCGACGCTGGTGCTCGGGTGGTTTGCGATCAATACCGCGATGCCAGCCGAGATCCTGGCATCGGCCTACCACATCCCCTACCCGCTCACCGCCACGATCCTCGGGATCCTCTATGTGGCCATCACGGCCACTGGCATCGTCGGTTTGAGCCGCCTGTCGCTTTCGGCGGTACCGGTCTATGTCGCGCTTCTTTTGTATGCATTCCTGCGCCTCGATCCCCACGCCACGAGCGGCGCGCCGCCGGCATGGCCTGCCCCGATCATGGGCTTTTGGCCGGCCCTGTCGGCCGTGCTCGCGGCGTTCGCCGATTCAGGCACCCTGGCGCCGGACTTCAACCGCTGGGCCAAGACCCGCGCCGCATCGTGGACGGCAAGCGCCTGCGGCTTTCCGCTAGGCTTTGGGCTGGCCATGGGTCTCGGCGAACTCTTTACCGAATCTCTGCGCGCCGCCCACACCCATTTCCTTCAACCCTTCCAGAACGGCAACCCAGTGGGTTATCTCCTCGCCTTCGGCGGCCTGCCCGCGGCGTTCGCGGTCGCCGTCGCCGTCCTCAATCAGGGATCGAATGCCACCCATTGCCTCTACAACAGCACCGTCGGGACGGCGAAGCTCATGGCCCTGCGCTATCGCGCCACCGTGCCATGGCTGGGTCTTTTGGGGGTAGTGATCGCCGCGAGCGGCGTGTGGAAATACCTGCTCGACTGGCTGCAGCTAATCGGCTTCGCGGTACCCCCGATTGGCGGGGCCCTGATCGCGCGCTACCGTGCCCTGCTCAAGCGCACAGGCGCCACCGAGGCCACGGACCTGAGCTCGCACGCGCCCTGGATTGGCACCGCCATCGGCTGGATGGCAGGCGGGGCCATCTTGCTTACACACACCCAAGCGGCGGCGCCGCTGGCCCTCGTCACCTTCGCGGCCGCCTTTCTCACAACCTCCCTACTGGATGCGCGCATCGCCAGCAATCGCGAGCCGCGGGCCGTGAAATCCTAGGAAATGGTGGGGAAGGCCCCTCTCCGGGGGTCCGCGCCCCATGCGCCCTTGCATCGCCACAGCCCCACCCCGGGGTGCGCCGGGACCGTTGCCGACGCCATCGGTCGCGCCACAAGCGAGGCCTCCGGTATCGGCCCGCCGAGGCCCATCGGATGGTTTTGCGCGCCCGGCGACACGCGGGGGTAGCCTTTGGCTGCGCGCAAACGGCGATCACAGGCCATAAGCCCCGCAACGGTGCACACGGCATCAAGCGGGTAAGCCGCTCGCCCAATCGCCGACACGGACGGACGGGGCGCGCGTGGCGGGCGGGAGCCCATGGCACAGGCCTGAAAGCCCCACGCATCGGTGTCGCAGGTCACGACGAGACAGGGGCCGCCCGCGAAAAGCGTCTTTCCCTCAAGCCCCGCAAGCAGGTGGCACGAAGTAGGCTCATAAGTGGCGTCTCAAGCGGCACGCCAAGACCAGTGGGCGAGGCACGGGCCCGCACCATGACGAATGCGAGGACGAACACAACGATGATTGCTCAATGCGGGGGCCGGCACGCCGCGCGCGGCTGGCGCGGGGAAAGCCGGCAAGGCGGGCCGATGGATGGGGAATGGTCGCTGATCGAAATGATGGCGGACCCATCGACACAGAATTCCTCCATCGCCTGGTGCGCAAGCTCGATATCGGCCGGTTCTTTCATATCGCCGCCGATGGACTGGCCACCGACCTAGGCGCCGACGGCGCGGCAGTCATCGTATGCGAGGCGCCCGAGCGCCTGCGTTACCGCTTCTTTCATGGCTTACCGGCGCGATACCAATCGTCTGATCTTTTATTATCAACCGATAGGCGAGATCATATCCGCCGAGGGCCCGCTTTGCTGGCGCCATCCGGTTCATGGGCTTTTATCGCCGCCGCCGTTCATGGGGGTTTTGAAGCACGCCTATAACAGTCTAAAGCTCGACGCCTGAGTGATCAGCGAGGCCCTCGCGGCACTAGCGCGCTGGCAGGGCTGGGGGGTCTTCAAGACACTGCGCATCAACCTGTCGACCTCGTCGAACGAGAATCACCGCTTTTGCGAGACCCTGCGGCGTACGCTCGCGGCCTCCTCGGCGACCATAGATCCCCGCTACCTCGGGGTCGAACTCGTCAAATGGAACACTATCCAGGACATCGAGGCGGCGCGCGCTCATCATGGACTGCCGGGCCCCGGGCATAACCGTGACCCTAGACGACTTCGGGACCGGCCAGGCGTCGCCCCAGCACCTCCGATCACCGCCCATCGACAGCATCGAGATCGACCGAAGCTTCTTATCCGAACTGGCGCGCGAGCCCGCCGACCGGATTCTGGTACAGAGCATGATCAGCGCCGCCCAGGCCTTCGGCATCGAGGCGCTGGCCGAGGGCATCGAGACCGAGGAACAGAACCGGCTTTTGATCACCATGGGCTGCGTGTATAGGCAGGAGTACCTGTTTGCGCCGCCCCTGCCGGAGGAGGCGTTGTGGAACCCTATCCTCTGAGACGCCAGGCGGCGTGCCCACCAGTAAGCCCATCCCACCCCCTCCCATTTCCCGCCATTGAATCCCGGCCCTCGTTTTCCAGGATCGCCGAGGCCCGCGCCACGCCCCATACTGGCGGCTGACCAGACGAGCGCCTAAGCTAGAGGCGGAATCTCGGGGGATACCGTGGGGACGGGTGTCTTATTGGCAATCTTGGCGGCGGTGGCTTTGGCCATCGAGCTGTCGTCCATGACCTTTTACCTGCTCGCCGTGGCCGCGGCGCTGGCCGCCGGAAGCGTGGTCGCGTGGGCCGGAGGACCGGCGGACTGGGCGTGGGCGAGCGTGGCCCTGGGGGCCATGGCCGGGCTACCCGTGGCCCACAGGATCCGCGCGCGACTGTCGCGCGCGACGCCGGAATCGGCGCGGCTGGCCGATCCCGACGCGGGGCACGTCGTGCGCGTGGAGTCGGTGGCGCCCGAGGGGCTGCGCGTCGCCTACCGCGATACCTCGTGGGCCGGACGCTTGGCCGACGAATACCGGGCTACCGCGGTGTCGTCGGGCGATCTCTTGACCATCGTCGCGCGCGAGGGTAATGACCTGCTGCTCGCGCCGGCCGGGGCCGGGATCGCGGCGCGCGCCGCCGATCCGGACTTAGGCCATTTCGTGCGCGTGGAGTCGGTGGCGCCCGAGGGGCTGCGCGTCACCTACCGGGACCGTTCGTGGCCGGGGCGGCTTGCCGACGAATACCAGGCTATCGCGGTGTCGTCGGGCGATCTGCTGACCATAGTCGGCCGCGAGGGCCACGATCTGCTGCTTGCGCCGGTCCCGGCACGTAGCACCGCACAACCATAAGCAAGGGCATAATTCACAATTAAAGGGAACGAGGAGGCGACATGGGGGCAGGGATCGTCATTGTAATCATTCTGGCGTTCGTTGCGCTATTCGTGGTGGTCAAGGGTATACGGGTCGTCCCGCAACAGCATGCCTTCGTACTCGAGCGGCTCGGGCGCTTTCACGGTGTACTGGGTCCGGGACTCAACATTATCTTCCCGCTGATCGACCGCGTCGCCTACCGCTTCGATCTGCGCGAGACTCCGATCGATGTCCAAAAGCAGGTGTGCATCACCAAGGACAATACGCAGATCGCCATCGACGGGGTCTTGTACCTGCAGATCACAGACCCCAAGGCCGCCGCCTACGGCACCACCAATCCGACCATGTCGATGATCCAGTTGGCCCAGACCATCCTGCGCGCCGATGTCGGCAAGCGCGCGCTAGACGAGGTGCTGTCGCAACGCGCCGAACTGAATGCGACCGTCGTGCAGGAGCTCGATCGCGCGGCCGTCACATGGGGGCTTAAGGTCCTACGTTACGAGATCCGCGACATCACCCCGCCCGCCGACGTGATACGCGCCATGGAGCTCCAGATCACCGCCGAACGTGAGAAACGCGCCACCATCGCCACTTCCGAGGGCGCCAAGCAACAGGCCATCAACATCTCGGAGGGCGAACGCCAACAGGCGATCAATCGCGCCGATGGTGCGCAGCAGGCCCAGGTATTGCGCGCCCAGGGCGAGGCTCAGGCAATCCTGCTGGTCGCCAAGGCCACCGCCGAGTCCCTGAAGGTGGTCGGCGACAGTCTGAAAGACGACAGCGCGCGCCAGGCAATGGCGATGCGCGTCGCGGAATCGTTCATTGCCCAATGGGGCGCCATCGCCAAGGAATCGAACGTCATGATCGTGCCCGCCGACATGGGCGATCTGTCACGCATGGTGGGTACCGCGTTCCGCATGGCGGAGGGCATCAAGGCCAGCGCCGACACCCGCGCCAGCGGCTGACGTTGCGGGCGTGCCTCGTGACGTCGGTACGCCCACCGCCACCACGCCTTTTGCCCCCTGGGGACGCGCAGGCATTTACCAATGGCCACAAGCGCGCCGCTCGGTCGCCGGCTCGTGCCCTGCCCGGATTCGAGCGGCGGCAAGCCCGCACTCTTAAACCCAACATCGCGGCCACATCCATCCGCCGACACGCCTCATCCATGGAGCGCATGCCATTGTGCCGCGAGCGAAGCGACACACCGCCACCAAGACGCCCTCGAGGCATCTCAGATCGAATCCCCATTTCCACACATGCCCGACTCAGCAACGAGATTTGGCCCGCGCGGACACGCGACGCGCACCGCTTCGCGGCCCGCTGGAAATTCGTCGCGTCGCTCGAAAAACTTGTCGCGACCTACAACCCGCGTTCTGGACGAGCACCGCCCGCGAGAACTGCGAAGGCCGCCAACGCACGAAATTGATGCCTTACCCGTCTCAATCTGTCTCATCATAACATGACGACTTATGTCTCGGACACCCGCCCAATTTCGCTTTAAGCGGACTTGGGCGTTTCATATTTTCAGTGTTTTGTCTTTTCATGCGCGATTCTATCTCAAGAACCCGTCACGCACAGGCTTGCGTCATTAACGCTCCTTGGTTCAAGGCTATTTGCCGACTATTAGGATCGCCTTATTATAAATAAATGATCATGTATCCGACGCTATCACAAACATAATCCGGTTTCCGCTTGTCTAACGACGATCAACGTTAGACAATGAATGGCATAAACGCTATAGTAACTGACACCCTCTGCACGCTACGAAGAACACCACGCTGACACGTCTTTGTTTGTGGGAATAGGCTAACAGCAAGAACGACGGTCATAGGTCATACGGCTGGCAACGTGATCCGGGTCCAGACTGGCCCCGAAAGCGGCAATGTCCGCGGCGCAATAACAACGGCATGCTCATTGTGCATGGCGAATTCCGGCCCGCTTATGTATACGAATAACCTCTGTTGCATAGATTGTTCATTGGAAATGATAGTTATAGCGCTGCAAGATTTTCTCTGAAATTTCATTAATCGCGTTAATATATGTATATATGTGTCGCTTTTTTTATTATTAACACGAGGAGAGCACTATGAACCACCAAATCCGTTTAAACCGTACATTATTAGCATGGACAGCCTCTCTTGCGGCAGTGACTTTGGGTGGTTGCGCCCATATAGGAAAAAAGCCAACCAATATTCTCACTCAGGCAAGGGTGGTAGTGGCTCAGGCAGACAGAGATGGGACCAGGGCCTACGCTGCTTACGACCTCAATAAGGCACACTTGCATCTGAAGAAGGCCACAGAGGAGATGAACAATGGCCATTATAGAAAGGCGCGCTATTTAGCAGCAGAAGCCAAAGTGGAGGCGGAACTCGCTATAGCCAAGACGCAGACTCAAAAAACGAAGGCCGCGGAAAAGCAAATAAAGAAGAGCCTTAACACTCCTGCTATTCATAATTGATGATGCAAAAAATATTTCAGTATGGTGTTAACGCGCTTTTTTGCCCTAATAGAATTTCTATTTCAAATGTGAGGCTTATACATGAGAATGAAAATCCCATCGAAGAGTCTTACCGCATCCGTCCTTGCGTGCTCATTATTAGCCGGGTGCGCTAGCGTACCTCCAAGAAATCCAGAGCTGGCTCGAGCCCGCTCCGACTATAATGCTGCGCATGCTAATAGCGCTGTGCGACAAGCCGCGCCTGCACAGCTTCAAAAGGCGTCTTCTGATCTTTCTCGAGCAGAACAGCTTTTAAAGAACGGGGCTCCAACATTTAAGGTGGATCATTATGCCTATCTGGCAAGGCAGCGAGTGGCTATTGCCCGTGAAGAGGCTGCAAATGACGCAGCGGAGAAGAAGATAAGCGAGGCTGGTCGCCGCCGCGCCAAAATGCTTCTTGAGGAAAAGAATGGAAGGATCGCGAAGCTCAACGCAGAACTTTCCAAGCTCAAAGCCAAGAAAACAAGTCGAGGGCTTGTGCTTACCTTGGGTAACGTGCTCTTTGCTCTTAATAAGGCCACGTTAAAACCCGGAGACATGAAAAGCGTAGATAATCTTGCGATGTTCATGAGGTCCTATCCTAAGCGCAATGTCATGATCGAGGGTTATACGGACAGTACGGGACCGGCTCAGTTTAACAAAAAGCTTTCGCGGGAAAGGGCCGAAGCTGTCCGAAACGCGTTGGTTAAAGATGGAATTAGCCCGGAACGCATCACGATCAAGGGATACGGCGCCGAGTATCCTGTGGCCTCGAACAAAACTGCGGCTGGTCGGCAGCAAAATCGTCGAGTCGAGGTTGTCATTTCTGGTCCCAACGGGAATTTTCTAAAGAGTCGATAGCATATTTCGGAATCGTGTATAGGACGATAGACACAAACGTCCCTCTAGACGGCGGGGCCCTCGGGCCCCGTTTTTAATGGATTCTGGGCGTGGGTGGAAGGTCCCGTAGAGCAGGCAGAACCGACGGTAGCCGTGAGCCTACCCAAAATGGGCGTGGGCGTATACGACGGCTCAGGGTCACTTCAGGGCGCTTCATTTCTAATGGACATCGCCGCAATCGAAGGGCGCGTGGGCGGCCACGAGCACCGGTGCGCGCGGCAAGAGCCGGGTCAGCTAAAGCGGCGTCGTTTTCATCGGGGGCAAGCGGCGAGGTAAGCCCCTGATCGCGGGCAGCCGCCGGGTATTCGCCGACCACCCCTGGGATGGCTGCAAGGCCCAGGCAATCTGACACTGACTCAAGCGCGGCCCATGAGAGGCGCAACATGTCACGGACGAAACGCATGGGTAGACCCCCCTGTCGGCATGTTTGCTCCGGACAAACACCAGGAGATCAGTCCATTAGAAGGGAAAATCCAGCGCTTTACGCCGTCGTTCCGGTGTCGTGATCACCGATTTCGGCGCGTGGCCGCAAAGTGATCACGGCCGGCCAGAATGGGTGATCACGAGAGGCCAGAAAACGCACTGGCGATCCGGGGCGTACCGCATCAACTTTTTCATCGCCCCGCCATGCCTTCCAGACTCAAGGCTTGCCCCAAAGCCGGATCGGACATGCCGCACCTACTTGCAATAGCGAGCCCTGTTACGCCATGAGCCACACCTTGTGCCCTGCCCTGATTGTTTGCCTGCCTTGTGAATCGCTGGATGGCCTTCCTCACATTTAAGGACCCGGGGAGATGAATGGCGCGGTCTCCGGCTGAAAGAAGCGCGTCCAGACCTTGACACTCGCGACGGTATTCGCCATTCTCGGGCGATTCTGAACGGACACGCATGCTCGCCTACCCGCACATCAACCCCGTCGGATTTCACATAGGCCCGATCCCCATCCACTGGTACGGCCTGCTCGAAATCATAAGCTTCGTCATCGGCACCGTGTGGCTGATCCGGCGGGGCCGCCGCCGCGAATGGCAATGGACGCGCGATCAAGTCCTCGATCTCGAATATTATCTGTCGGTGGGGGCGATCGCCGGTGGCCGCCTGGGTTATGTCCTGTGGTACGACCTCCCCTACTATCTCGGCCACCCCCTTCAAATCCTCGAGGTCTGGAACGGGGGCATGTCCTTCCACGGCGGGCTCATAGGCGTCATCCTTGGGTGCTGGGCCTACGGGCGCAAATACCGGCGGTCGACGATGACGGTGCTCGACTTCGTGGCGCCGGCGGCGCCCATAGGTCTCGGCCTAGGGCGGCTGGCGAACTTCATCAACGACCAGCTGTTTGGGCGCGTAAGCCACCTCCCGTGGGCGATCGTGTTCCCGGCGGGCGGTCCGCAGCCGCGCCAACCCTCGCAGATCTACGAATTTTTCCTGGAAGGCGTCGTGTTGCTGACGATCCTCGCGGTCTATGGCCGCAAGCGCCGGCCCGTGGGCGCGGTCGGTAGCCTGTTCGTGCTCTTCTACGGGCTCTTTCGCTTCCTCGTCGAATACACGCGCCAGCCCGATATCCAGCTCGGTTTCGTGCTCGGCCGGCTCGACATGGGGCAGATTTTGTCGATCCCAATGATCCCGATCGGCATCGCCCTGCTGTATTGGTCGTACCGGGGCGGCTTCGAGTCGCCCTCAAACGAGCCCCCCGGGGATACGGCATGATGGCGCGACCTGAAGACCTGGCCGCGCACGCCTCCGCCCCCTTGGGGGCGGAGGGCGCCGCCACGCGCCGGTTCACGCGCATCGTGATCGCGCTGACTATCCTTTATGGGCTGTGGGCCGCGGTCTTGAGCTTTCGGATCGTGGTCGAGCAGCAGGCCGTGCGCCAACACCTGGATGTGGCGCTGCGCGTGCGCCCGCCTGGACCCTTTGCCTCCGTGCGCCAAGCGCGCGCAAAGGCGCGCAACTTTGTCACACGACTCAACCATGCCTTCCCGCGCAATCCCTGCGCCCGTGGCCCGGCCTTCGTTCTCGCCCCACCCACGGCGATCCCCCGCAGGGACTGTCTGGTGGTCATCGTGCCAGGCCTGCATCGCCTCCATGTCCGCGCCTACGATACTCAGGGGCATCACATGGACAATATCTTCGAACGCCTGAATCCACCCCCGCGCCGACTGTGAGCGACGACCTTGCGGCCCCCGATCAAGAATAGGAACGTTCAGCCATCCGCCACGGGCGACCGCGGTTCTTGCCAAGACCGCCTCGTATCGGGGAACCTTTGTGCCCGGCCGTCCTCCTATTTTATTTTAGACACCATGGCGATATGGCCCCGTTCCCGCAAGGTTCGGGGCACGCCCCGACCTCGGATAAGGCCCGCGAACCGCGAAACCCGTGTCGACATCTGAACCCACACCCTCTCCATCACGCCCCCGCCCACGGTGGCGGTTTTGGGCGCTGCTCGCGCTCGCGGTGGGCGGCTTTAACACGTTGCTCGGAATCGGCGCCTGGACGTGGTGGACCTGGGACCATCTGCCCGCGGTACGCGCCCTCGAGGATTGGCATCCCGAGCAGCCATTGCGCATCTACGCCGCCAACGGCCGGCTGCTACAGGCCATAGGCCCCCAGATCCGCTTCGCGCTGCCCCTCACGAAGATCCCGAAACACCTCCAGGAGGCCTTCATCGCCGCCGAAAACGGGCGATTCTACAGCCACGACCCCCTGTATTATCCGGTGAGCTACCCGGGGATCCTGCGCGCCGCATTCGTGGACATCATCCATCTGGCGCCGGTACAGGGCGCGAGCACGATCGCCGAGCAGGTCGCGCGCAACTTCTATCTCTCGCCGAAAAAGACGATCGCGCGCAAGGTCGCCGAGATCCTCCTTGCCTACAAGCTCGCCGGTCGCCTCACGCGCGCGCAGATTCTCGATCTCTACCTGAACAAGATCTATCTCGGCCAGGGCGCCTATGGCGTCGAGGCCGCGGCGCGCACTTATTATGGCAAGGACGTCTCGCAGCTCACGCTCGCGCAGATGGCGACCCTGGCCGGATTGCCGGCCGCCCCCTCCTATTTCAATCCGGTCAAGGACCCACAGCTTGCCCGCAAGCGCCGCGACTACGTGTTGCGCCGCATGTTTGCCGATCACGACATCACGCACCACGCCATGGTCCTCGCCGAGGCGCAACCGATTCGTACGCATTATCATGCGCCCGCCAACAGTATCGCGCCCTATGCGACCGATTGGATCCGCAAATGGCTAGTGAAGCGCTTCGGGGCGAGCTTCACCTACCGCCGCGGGCTACGCGTCTATACGACCATCTCACCTCGGGATCAGCGCGCCGCCGATCACAGTCTGGCGGTGGGGCTTGAGAACTACGCGATGGGGCTAGACAGCCTCGACCCCAAGATCTGGCGGGGGCCGATTGCACGCTTGAAGGGCGCGGCCCTGAAGGCGGCGCTCGCCGGCGAGCGACCGTCCGTGCTCCCCGACCGCGACCCGGCGAACCTACGCTGGGGAGTGGTCGTGCAAAGCGCCCCGGGGCAGGCGCGCGTGCGTCTCGAGGGGCATCGCAGCATCATCCTGGACTACCGGGACATCGCCTGGGTCCGTCTGCCGCCACAAGGCCTGCAGGCCGGAGCGGTAAACCAGATCCTGAAACCCGGCGACCTCATATGGCTGCGCCACTATGTATCAGCGACTAATGCCGGGGCCGGCAACCGCGCCTGGGGTGCGACCGCGGTGTGGCAACATGTCGCCAATGCCGGCTGGCAACTGGCGGTGGTGCCCAAGGCCCAGGGTGCGCTCGTCTCCCTCGACGCGCGCACCGGCGCGATCCTAGCCCTGAATGGCGGCTTTAGCTACAAGCTCAGCCACTTCGATCGCGCGCTGTACGCCTATCGCCAGCCAGGATCGGGCTTCAAGCCCTTCGTCTACGCCGCGGCCATGGATGCCCCGGCCCTGAAGGCCGCCGGCGATCGCCACTACCTGACACCGGTATCGCTCATCAAGGATACGCCGCTTAGCGTGCCGCTTCCCGATGGCAGCGATTACCGGCCGACCAATTACAGCAACACCTTCTCGCGCACGCCGATCGCGGTCTGGCAGGATCTGGCCGACTCCCATAACGTTCCGAGCGTGCGCCTGCTGCTCCATATCGGCATCCCGTACGCCGCCGCTTATGTCCATCGCTTCGGCTTTCCGGTTCAGCAGATCCCGCAGGTCCCATCCATGGTGCTCGGCTCTGGTGACTACACGCCCATGCAGATAGTCCGCGGCTACGCGACCTTTGCAAGCGGGGGCTATCGGCCCCGCCCCTACCTGATCTCGCGCATCCAGACCACAAGCGGCGGCCATATCTCCCTGCGTGACTGCGCCCTCGGCTACCATCCCGAGACAGCGTCGACACCCGCCATACCGCCCGGCGTCGCCTTCCTGATGACGCGCATGATGGAGCGCGTCATCCACCAGGGCACGGGGGTTGCCGCCCAAATCCTCCACCGCCGGGCACTGGCCGGCAAGACCGGCACCACCAACGGCGAGACCAACGCGTGGTTTACAGGCTACAGCCCGCGCGTGGTCACCACCGTATGGGTGGGCTATGACGACAACCACAGTCTCGGGCGCTGGGCGGCCGGCGCCCGCGAGGCCCTGCCCATCTGGATCCACTTCATGAAGGCCGCGCTCCAGAATGAACGAGGCCTGCGATTCACAAAGCCCGCATCCGTCGTGCGCCGGCGCTACAATCCCAAGACCGGCCTATTGGCCGACTCCGGGCCCTATAAGGCCTATTTCCTTAAGGGCTATCTGCCCCCCCATGGCGGCGCGGGTTTCGGGGCCATCAAGCACTTCTTTCATAGGCTCGCGAACTTCTTATAAGGCCGCAAACCCGCCATCCGCCCATCGGTCACTCAATAACCGGGGTATTTTTGCTCCATTCGCGCGCGCAGCGCGTGATCGGGTTGGTGACTGGCGTCGCCGGGGTCTCCGTCATACCATTTTGCAAACGCCACGAGGTCTTCGGCGAGTTCGGTTATGACGTCACGCAACTCCAAGGGCTCGAGAAGGGACGCCGGAATAGTCTCCGCCCCCCACAAGGCCCCCAGGATGTTGCCGGTGATCGAGCCGGTCGAATCGGAGTCACCACCATGGTTGACCGCACGGATCACGCCGTCGCTGAAATCCCGGGCGGTCAGCGCACAATAGACTCCAACGGCCAGGGCCTCCTCGGCGATCCAGCCCTCACCAATATGCGGGATCGCGGCGACGGGATCGTCGGGGCACTGCTGTGCCCATTTTTCGGCCCGCTGCAGTGCATCCTCGGTGTTTGCACCGTGCCGCTCACGGGCCAAACACTCGTGGACGCAGGCAAGCGCCTCTTTTACATCACGCCCCCGCACGATCTCGGCGATCAGTACCGCCAGTGCCCCGGCGGCAATCGCGCCCGTCGGATGACCGTGGGTGAGCGCCGCCAAGGCCTTGCCGAGCGCCATGGTCTTGCGCGGCTCATAGCCCACCCAACCGTGCACGAGCCCCACCGGGGCGATACGCATGACACCCCCGCAGCCCTTGCTGTCATTAGTGGCAGGCTCGCCTAAGACTGTCATCGCTTCCAGTGCCGCAAGACATGTCGCCCCCGGGCCGCGGCGGTGGTGGAGATCGTCGTGGCTCATGAGCCAGCCATCCTGGGAGCGGCCGTCGCCGGCCGGGGGCCACTCCAAAACGCCCCCATCGCGTCCGAAACGCGGCGGCCGCCCGGTCTGGGTACTGAACCAGCGGTCATAGGCCGCCGCCACCAGGCCCTCGACCGTCCCGCGATTGCCCAAGGCACGACGCATGCCGTCACGGATCAGGCCCTCGGCGGTAAAGAGCGTCATCTGCGTGTCATCGGTGATCGCCCCCATGCGCCCGTAAGCCAAGGCATAACCGGTGATCCCGGTGGCTCCGAAACGCGCCAAGATCTCCGGATACCGCAGAAACTCCACCGGCGCGCCGAGGGCGTCACCCGCCGCCCCGCCGACGAGACAACCCACGAAGCGCGAGCGCAGAAGCGCCTTTCGCGTCTCTTTGTCTGCGCGCGCCACGGAAGACGGAGCGGCCGAGGCGGACGTCCCATGCGCACCTTCCGGCTGGCGGCCCGGCCCTTTTGTCACCGCGCCCACCGCATCGGGCATGCCGGCCTCATTGATTGCGGGATGCGCATACCACGCGGTCGGCGGGCCTTGCTGTTTTCGTCCTTGCGCATACACACCTCACGTCTCGTTGTCGCGCTTCCATTATACCCATCCCCGCCGCACGGCCTCTTTGGAGCTGCCATCCCCGCCGGACCCTGGCGTCACAGGCCCCTGGGCACCGCTAGCCCGCCGGGCTTACCGACGTGATGCGATAGGTCAATTCCTCGCCCTCGTCATCGATGACCGTGAAATGCTCGCCCGCCACCAGGACCTTGTTGAACACATTCGTGCCATACGGAAGGGCCGGCTCGTCCGGACACCAGGTCCGCCATCCACAGAAATCGAAGCGTGCGCCGTCACGGTCCGTAACGAGCGTGCAAGGATACTTCTGGGGACCCTCGTCGTTGCAGTCCTCCACCGTATAGCCCATCCACTCTCCCGGTATCAACCGGCGCTCGTCATCGACCGCCCCTAGAAACATGATCTTCTCATCCGGCTCCACGACCCACTCCGCTATCACGCGCATGACCGTCATAATCACCCCCTCGTTTATAATATCGATGTGCCCAATCGACCTTCGGTCGCACCCGGATCCCAAACCAGATCCCCAACCAGACCCGCCCGCGCGCGGATGCCTGAACCCATAACAGCCAACGCACGCCAAACCCGCGGGCGTGCTCATCAATGACCCCGATATCTAACGCACCCGGGGGCCGCGACAACACGGCTCGTCGCGCCTCATGACACGGCGGCTGTGAACCCCATGCCACGGCCGTAAGCGCGGCCACGGCCGCGCCATGCCGCGTGGATGGCCTTCACAAGACCGGTGGGGGTCCAGGACTCCTCGAGACGCAGACCCTGGAGGACGGCAGCGACATCGCCCACGGTCAGGCCCTCGCATTGATCCAGAAGGCGCATCTCCGGCAGCGGCAGTCCCGCCGTCATCCCATGATCGGCGAGGATGTGCGCCACGAGCGCGTGCCGCTGCTCGCGGGCGAGCGGATGAAACGTGACGATGCGATCGAAACGACGGAAGGCGGCCTCGTCGAGATCGTCGCAGGCATTGGTGGTGGCGATAAAGACCCCCTCGAAACACTCCATCTGCGTCAGCATCTCGTTGACCTGCGTCACCTCCCAGTGGTGGCGCGCCCAGGCACGGCTGCGCAAGAAGGAATCGCATTCATCCAGCAACAACACCGCGCCCTGCGCACGGGCGCGATCAAACATCTCGGCCATGCGCCGTTCGGACATACCCAGATAGGGATCCAGCAGATCCGAGGCCCGATAGGCGAGCAGCGGCCGCCCCAGGGTCTCGGCCAGATGCCGCGCCCACGCGCTCTTTCCGGTACCAGGCGCCCCCGCGCACAAGACCCGGGCGCATCCCCGGCGGCCGACGCCGGCAGCCAGGGCCGTCAGATCACAGTCGGCATTCACGAACGCCGTTTCATAGCCGAGCCACGCGCCCTCTCGGTCTGGCAATGCCGCGTGGCCTAGCGCCGCCAAAAGCCCATTCAACACCCGCCCGCAATACTCGGCGCGGGCCTCGGCATCATCGATGGCCGCAAGCCCCGTGGTACGGGCGGCCTGCGCAAGCAGACCGGGGACCAGGCGCTCGTGGCGCGCGATGCGGCCGGCCAGCGGATGGCCAGCCAGGCCCAGGGGCGCCAGATATTCAGCGGCAAGGCGCGCGCGGACCGCCATCGGCGGCGGCGGGATCTCGCAAGCCAGACTAAAGCGTCGCAGCAGCGCCGGATCGATATCATCGATCTTGTTGCCGATCCAGATCACGGGGCTTGCCGTTTGCTCTAGGAGATCAATCGAAAAGCCCTTGCCGACACCGACCCGATCGGTCATTCCGGGGAATGCGTATTCCTCCCGAAAATAGTCCTCGACCTCATCGAACAACACGACCGCCCGCTGGCCGTGGGCGGCGAGTTGCGTCACCAGCCGCAACGCCCGCGCCCGCCCTTGAGGCGCCAGGGTATCGCCATGGGCATTGGTGACGGCTACCTCGAGAAGGCGCATGCCCAGATCGGCCGCAAGCGCCCGCGCCAAGGCGGTCTTACCGGTACCTGGGGGCCCATAAAACAGGACATTCACGCCACGCTCGCCATGAGTGGCGCCCTTTAGGAGCGGCCCTGCCAGCGTAAGCACATGGGCGAGGTGAGCGAAGTCGGCCACGGCCCGCGGCGGCTCTCCGCCGGTCTTCAGGTAAGAGGCGAGCAGCGTTGCCGCTGATAGGTTCGGTTCGAGCAGGCGCGCCAGCAGGTCCGGGGCGGTCTCCAGCCAATCATCCAGGTCGCTCCCGTAACCCGGGGTCTCCACGGTCACGAGACCGACGGCCACGAGCACGGACCCGCGCGCCAGCACCGCCGCCACCTCCGACTCCGTCACCCCGAGGCAAACGGCGGTCAGCGCGATCAACTCGGCGCGGCTCCGCACCTTGCTCATGTGCTCAAGGCCCTGCCGAAAGAGCCCAGGGGCCTTGGCGAGCGCGGCAAAGAGCAGGACCTCCTGCTCGATGGCGTTCAAGTGAATTTCGGCGCTCAAGGTTTGCACGCCGGGCAGGCCGGCGAGTGCCGTCTTTTCGGCGGCCTGCAAGGCGGCCCGCATGGCCGCCAGGATGCCCCGCCGGGAGGCATCGCGGGAGAGAGTCCCAAGACCCAGCAGCCGCCGCATCTGAAACGCCTCGGCCTCCTCGTGTTCCTCATCACCCTCGTCTAGACGCAACGACCGCCAGCCTTCGATCTTCAGCAGCCCGCGCAAAAGCCACAGGCGCATGCGCGCCTCCAGGGCCGGCCACTGGCCATAACCGGTATTGCGCCGCAACCCGCGCGCAACGACTTTTTTCATGATATTCACCGTCAAGACAACGAACTTACGACACCGCTCATCATGCGCCGCGCTTGCCTCATTTCCTGTCGCACCGCGTCCCGTCTGAACTCAGACAGCCATGACCTCCCCCGATCAGGCCATGACCCAGACCCCTTTGAGCCCAAGTTTGAGACCGGCGGCCCAATCTCGCATCCCCCGCGCCCCGGATCGCCACATGGGCCTACCGCGGTCACCGCTCGCGCGATTCGCGGATCGCGCTAGGGCCACTGGGTATTTATGGGACGCCGGCTTGTGGCCCCACCATGGCGCATCACCGCTTACGCTCGCGGCCGCACATCACTTTGTGATGAGCCTCATCCCAAATGCACGGATGACCCTGCCACGGCGGAGGCGCTATTAGAGCGCCTTTTCTATCACGAATCTTTGATAATACTCAGTCATTCATAGCGATATGATAATATTCCCGCAATTATTGCGTCCGCTTACCTCATTCAGAACCTACGGACATGGGCCTTACCGGTCACGTGTCATTTCTTCAAAGAACACCTCACAAGCCGCGACACAGACACATTCTCTGGTCAGCACGCGGATGCGCCATTCCGCGGAACCTGCCACGCATGCCTGCCGTGCCATTTCGGCAGATGCCATCGCAAAGATTTTGTCTCCTTTCGGATACAAAATACCTGGAAATTTCCCAGCATTACATCCTTATGCCCGCGCACCCTTGCCTTGTGCACGGCCAATACAGGACCCTTATCACAACATGGCCTGCGAATGCCCTATCATGCTGCTTGCACCGGTATCTTTGCTGCAATCATTTGGTATCAAGAATATTCAGGAACTTGTCCCGATCATTCGCACACATGAGACACGACGGGCATCGCGTACAGGACAGTGAGTCGCCACCCTTTGCGCCACCACCATGCAGGATAGGTGCGCGGCGCTTGACGGGGATCGTAATTGCGCCCGCGCGGGCGACAGGCCGGGACGAGAAATATGAATGCTCGCCCTCACCCCGCATGGACCCGCATAAGCGGCATGCGCGCCGCGCGGCAACCAGGAGAATCCTATGCATGTCCTTTACGGCATGGACTTTAGGTTCAACCGCGGCGCTCATGGTGAGGGATTTGAAAGTTTCCAGATTACTGCCCGCCCGGACCCGGGACACCCCACGTCGTTGCGTGACACCTTGGGGCATATCGAGCGAATCATCGATACCGTGGTACAAGGGGGCGCGCGCATAGACGTCCCCGACGGGGGCTCTTGCGCCATCATCGAGCTTAGCAAGATCTCCGTGTACAACGAGGCCTTTTCGAAGATCGGGGGCGGGTTTGACTATAGAGGCAAGTATCGGCCGGCCTCCGGCGAGCGCTCGGTGCAGTACCTCACCGCTAGCGTCCGCGGCATAGTCCGGCGCCTTTTCAACGGCACGATAGACGCCCGCGTCACCTCTTTCCTGTCAGCGGGACCGATCATCAATCTGGCTCTTTTCGATCGGATCCTGGCGGACCGGAAATTCCGCGCGAGCGACGAGGCGCAAGAGGTTCTGGCGCGCATTGCCACTCTACGCGCCGGGCGGCGTTCCGCCGATCTTGACGAATGGGTGGCGCTTCTGGGCCGGAAAGATTCGGCAAGGCCGGCATGACGGCCGGGCGGGAATCCGTATCGAATTTCGCGCATGCCTTAATTGCGATTTATTGACGACTGTAAAGGGCCATCGCGATCCCCGCCGCGAGATGGCGCCCATACACGAGGTTTCCACCTCATTTGGGCGCGGCGGCGGCGGTCTTCGGTCCCAGCCATGAGCCTAAACGGCCTTGATGGCCGCGGTCGTGCCCTCATATGGCGTGCGGATAGCTGGGTCCGCCTCGCCTCGAAGGCGACGCCTTATCGCCGTGCCATAAAAACCCGACCCTGTCTGGCCCGATGGGCCCATGAGCCGGGGCCCTGTTATGGCATGAGGGCGCGCTATGGATATTGGAACACCGGATGGGCGCGCATTGAGGGCATGACACAAAAGGGCCCGCCTGGGGCGTGCGACCCGGATTGGCGGCTTGCGCGCGGGTCAAAGGCCAAAACGAAGACCCCGCTCCAAATCAATATCAAACGGCCAGGCGGGCGCGTATCTCGTCTGCCTGGCTTCTGATGACGGCTGCAGGCCCCATAAGCGCGGTAAAGGCGTATGGATTGAGAAATTGTCGGCCCCAAAAAAGATTCCGATCCGCCTCCGTCAGCGCCGCTTCCTCACAAACACTCCGCCAGTTATCCGCAATCCCGTCGAGTTGCCCTTTGACGAGAGTGATGGCCTCGGTCTCGCTAAGCTGAAAATGATGCGCCCCCTCAAGACAGGAGGCGATCCGGCTCATGCGGTTCTTGCCGTTGATCAGCATCGCCTGGGTCGCCTCTTGTCCGCTCCTGATCTGAGGACAAATGTCGTAGGCGGGCGTCAAGCTAAGGGCGTCCCCATCCCAGAACGCGGCATGGTTCCTGGCATGATCGTCGGTGTTCCCGCAAAGGATATTGAAGACCATACGCGCGAATAATTCGCGCAGTGTTTCAGAGGGCCTTGTGAAGCGGTGGCGGACCCTTTCGGCAAGATCCTCGTAGCTTGCATAGCGGGCCATCATTTCATCGAGGCCCAGAATGGTCAGCGCTGACACCAACGGCTTGCGGCGCCAGCCATCATCCGCTCGTATCCGATCAAAGCGCCCGACTATCAGCGCATCTTTCCCAGAAGCGCGGACGAGCGAGACGTCCGCCGCATTGATCCCGCACAGACGAGCAAGGCGCATGGCAACGAATTCCCCTTTTACGACGCTAAAGAGGTCGCTAGACGAGGCAAACTTCGCGATATACTTCGTCGCGCCGTCTTCGATCAGCGCCTTTGGCCTGGCCCCCCCGATTGAACTACCGTGGTAGAGGGCCTGATCCAACTCGGGCGAAAGTGGGGTGCCCCGCTCGACCCGCTCAGCCGACTGGATCAACTCTTCGAGAGTGGCGTTGAGCGGCGCGCGCGGCTGGTAATTGGTGGGCGAAAGCTGAAAATCGAGCGCCCCAATGCGATCCGAGCCTGATTCGAGCAGATAGGTCAGCTCGGAAAGGTCTGGCTCGGTAACCTCGTTAGCCTTGGCGCCAAACTTGCGATTGAGGATAACGCGCCGTCCCCAGGCGTCCGGGGACGCATCGCGAATGCAACCGGGCATGGTCAGGCCGGCAAGGAGCGGCAATTCACCGGCCTCTAGGGGCAGCTCCGGCAGATAAAGCGGGATCGCATCGCGCCGCTCGCGATAGGTTCTGCCATAATTGAAAGCGACAAGCCCGTCATGAGCATGGAGCCGCCCCGCCACAACCGGCGTCGTGGCATTCGGCAACCAGGCCCACACATACGCCTCATGGTATTTTGGCGCCTCAGAAGTCATCGACGACCTTCTTGCCGGCCTTGTAGACATGCTTGGGCAATAGCGCTATACGGTCGTCCGTACGCTCGGAAAGCCCCGCGACACCCTTCTCGTCTGCGTCAAACAGCTTCACGCCCACAACGGCGGCCGCTTCGAACATCAGTCCGATTTCGACCTTAGGGTCACCCTTTTCGATGCGCTGCAAGGTGCTCCGCGAGATACCGACCCGCGCCGCCAATTCCGGCGTCGTTAACCTTCGTTGCATGCGCCCAAGCCGAATCATTTTCCCGAACAGGGAAAGCCCTTCGAGCGCATAGCGTGAGTATGTTCGTTGCTGATTAGCAGCCATATCACAACCTAATATGCCCCATATATCCACCAAATCGACATAATATGGCCTATATACGAGTCACATTAACGGAATGGACCTAAGTAATCAATTACTGACTCGTACAGGGATCAGATCGCTATGATTCGCGTCGTATAGGGGGATTCATGGCGGTCAACACGAAAAAAGCCGGAGGATCAGCCAGTTAGAAGTGAAAATCCAGCGCTTCACGCCATTGTTCTGGTCTCGTGATCACCGATTCTGGCGCACGGACCCGAAATGATCACGATCGATCAGAATCCGTGATCACCATCAATCAGAATGAGTTATCACGAGAGGCCAGAAAACGCACCAGTCGGGGATCGCCGGGCCAAAGGATCAAGGCGTGCCATGATGGCGCCATACTCCGGACTCAGTGAGGCATTGGGCGGTGTCCGCAAAAAGGTCCTAGCCGACCGTGTTTTGAATAAATGGGGCGGAACGCTTGGGCGAAATACGCCCGGAGGCTCCATCGGATACTGTGACTACGCTCACTTGCTTTATTGTTTTCTTTTTTAAGAAATATTCTTGGCAATCAATGCTTCTTTCATAATATTTCTCCTATGCAAGAAAGTATTGACAAACTGCTAACAGTCGCCTGATACTTTCTCGTACAGGAGAAATTATGGCTCGCACGATCACGCCAACCCCGTTGCCAAAAAAACCGACAATTGCAAGCGTCGCGGAATTTGGTGCCTTCGTCCGTAGCCTGCGCACCCGGCACGGTCTTCGTATTGATGACGCCGCGGCCCTCTGCGGCGTCTCGGTCGCGTTGCTGTCGGCGCTGGAGAACGGTAAACCGCGTGGCGTAGGCCTGGATAAGGCGTTGCGGATCGCCGACCAACTGGGGCTGGCACTGCTTGCCGTTCCGCAAACGACCCTGCGCGAGACATTGGCCTGCTTGGAGCATAAGGAATGACGAGCCATCGTCTCGCTGCCTGGGTAGACGGCCGACGGATGGGAACCCTCATCTACCATGACGACACTGGGCGATTCGCTTTTGACTATGCCCTCGAGTGGGTGACCTTTCGATCGGCGTTTCCCCTCTCCCCCGCCCTCCCTCTTGAGAGTCCCAAGCCAGTTATCGACGAACACCATTCCGTTAGCGTGCGCCGTTTCTTTGAAAACCTTCTGCCGGAAGGCAAAGCGCTGGACGACGCCGTCGCTGCACACCGGCTCTCCAAGGCCAACCTCTACGGCCTGCTGCTTGTTCTCGGCCGGGAAAGCACGGGTGCGGTGAGGCTGCTTCCGGAGGGCGTCCCGCCCGAACAGGTCCCCGATTCCAGGCGCGAGGTGACCTTAGAAGAGCTTGCCGAACGGATCCGCAGCCGCACCCATGAGCCCTTTAACATTTGGGACGGACGGGCACGGATGTCGATTGCCGGATACCAGGATAAGCTCGCGGTCTATACGGACCGGAACCGCCTCTACCTGGTGGAGGGGCGGCTTGCCTCGACCCATATCCTCAAACCGGAGCCGTTAAGCCCAAACCTCCCCTTTCTTGTCGCCAACGAACACTTTTGTTTACGGCTGGCCGGAGCCCTCGGTCTCCCGGCCACCGGCGTTGCTATCTTGCGGGTACCCGAACCAGTCCTTGTGGTCGAACGCTTCGACCGCCAACGACGCGATGACGCAGTCCAACGCCTGCATGTCATCGATGCCTGCCAAACGTTGGATCTGGCAACAAGCCACAAATACGAACGCAATTTCGGTAGTGGTCGGGACGTAGCGCACATCCGCGACGGGGTTGGCATCGAGCGGCTTTTTTCCATCGCCAATCTTGCCATCGCCGCCGCACCCATGCGCCTTGGTTTGCTGCGCTGGACTTTGGTCCAGTACCTTATCGGCAACTCGGACGCCCACGGAAAGAATGTCTCGTTCTTTGTCGAGCCCGGTGGCCTGCGTTTGGCGCCTTTGTATGATCTGGTCGCGGCCTGCGTCTATCCTAAGGTCGACCATGAACTGGCCATGGCGATAGGTGACGAATTCGATATCACCAAGGTGCGCGCCTACGACTGGGCCGAATTAGCGGCGCACTGCGGCCTGATTCGCCGACTGCTCATTCGGGAGATGACCCGCATGGCTGGGCGTCTGCGCAAGGTCTTGCCCGAACTACAACGTTGGCCCGGCTACACTCAGGATGAACGAACGATAATCGACCAGATTGCTCGATTCGCGCTTAGCCAGTCTGATCGCCTTCAAGTCGACGCCAAGTTGCTGCCCAAGGTTGTTCTCGACTGATGCCGTGTGCGACGACCGAGACATTCATCCCTATGGTGGCAGCACCGCAGCCCTTCTAAAGCGAGTTGCTCAGCTGCTGGGCGCCATGAGCGAAGGCCGCCGTCTTGTATTGACGCCGACCGAACAGAAGTTCACAGCGGGTGGGCCGGCCAATTTTCTCAATGTCTCCCGTCCGTCCTTGCCTTGCCTACGCGGCGAGGGTGTCGATAAGCGCCATGGCGCGCGCTTGCGGCGACGACCGAATCGAAGCCGCTACAACGGCGCGCCTTGGATCTGATCGACCAGCTGGTGATGTAGTCAAAAAGCAGCCACCGGATTTCCGCAAAAAGGCTTGGATGCCAAGGGAAATCTCTTCGGGGCTAGCAGTTTCGGTATTCCCGACGGGTCTGCTACAGGCTGGATTTTATGGTGCCGGTGAGACGAATCGAACGCCCGACCTACTGATTACGAATCAGTTGCTCTACCGACTGAGCTACACCGGCATGGTGGTGGGCCGCTACTATAACCTCTGGACCGAAGGAAATGAAGGCTTCACGCGACGCGATCCGCCGACGACCGCAGCCGCACGATCACTTCCACCCCCTCCACCTCGGTACCCTGGGGGAGCGGCGGGAGGCCCGCGACCGACATCGTGCGCTCCTCGATATCAAAGAGCTCGCCGGTCTCGGTATTGTAAAAATGGTGGTGCGGCGAGGTGTTGGAGTCGTACACCACGCGCGTGGGGTCTATCACCACCTCGCGGATCAGGCCCTTCTCCGCAAACACACCGAGGGTATTGTAGACCGTGGCCTTGGAGACATGCGCCCCATCCCGGTTCACGAGCCGAAACACGTCCTCGGCCGTAAGATGTATCCGCCGATACACGAGGAGCCTCGCGATCTCGATGCGCTGGACCGTGGGATTGATCCCATGGGTTCGCAAGAGGTCGGCAAGATCGCGGCTGGTGTGATCCTGGTAGCCCTTCACAGATGCTATCTTAGCACAGCCCCGCCGCTCCCGTCCCCGACGGTCGATCAAGTCCGTAAGCGGCCGGATCCAGGGCCGGATCACGCCCCAGCGCGAGGTCCGCCCCTAGGCGGGCGGACGCGGGCGCGAGCACGATACCGTTTCGGAAGTGCCCGACATTCATGAACAGCCCACGGATCTCCGGGTGCTCCCCGATGTAGGGGACCCCTTCCGGCGACGACGGGCGCAACCCGGCCCATTGGTGGGTCACGGGATAGCGGGCGAGTTCCGGCAGGATGTCGTGCGCGGCCTTCAACAGGTCCTCGCGCGCGGCCTCGGTCGTCTCCTTCGTAAAGCCCACGCTCTCCATGGTGCTGCCGACCAGCACCACCCCGTCACGGCGCGGCACGAGGTAACGGGCACCCTTCAAAATCATGGGCGAAAGGAACCCTGGAGGCGCCTGGATCACAAGCATCTGGCCCCGCATGGGCCGCACCGGCAATGACAGCCCGTAGGGCTCCAAAAGCGGCCGGCTCCAGGCCCCAGCACACACGATCACCCGCGAGGCGGCGACGGTCTCGCCGTTGACCACAAGCCCCGTCAACCGCTCCCGGTCGCGCGTAAAGCCCTCGACCGTGGCCTTTTCATGCACCACCGCGTTGAGGGCGCGCACGGCGGCAACCAGGGCGCGCAGGAGGCGCGGGCTGCGGACATGAGCGATGGCCGGCATCCATAGGCCGGCCCCGTCGATGCCATGGCCGGGGCACACCTCGGCGAGATCCCGGGACTCGAGGGGCCAATCGAACCGCGCCGCCCACTGCTGCGCCTCGGGCGCCTCATCGAGACCCACGCGCATGAGGCCCGATGGGGTCCATTGCGGATCGATACCGGTCGCCTCGGCAAGGCCTTGGCAGAGGGCCGGATAGGCCGCCATGCTGGCCTGCGCAAGGCGCGTGACCGCATCCGGATAACGCCACGGATGCAAGGGAGACAATATGCCGCCGGCCGCCCACGACGCTTCGTGGCCGACGGTGCCCTGCTCGAACAGCCGCACCTCATGACCGGCCATGGCCAGTTCGCGGGCGGTGAGGAGGCCTATGACGCCGCCTCCCACGACAACAAGGGGATGGGTTCGCACCACAACATTCTCACAATTAAGGGCCCCTCCACGAAAGCTTGGCTTCCGGGGAGGGGCCGACTAGGGGCGTGGCCTTGCGGGCCCTTTACGATTGCCGCGCCGCGCTCCCGCGCTTCAGGGCCTTGGGGAGCGAAAACACCACGGTCTCGGCGGGCCCCTCCTCTTCCTGTACCAAGCGCGCACCCCATTCGCCCAGGCGCCGGATGACTGCCTGCACGGCATGCTCCGGGGTGGAGGCGCCGGCCGTGATCCCTACCGCCTCGCTGTGCGCAAACCACTCACGCTCCAGGTCCGCCGCGCCATCGACGAGATAGGCGGGGATACCCATGCCGGCGGCGAGCTCGCGCAGACGATTGGCGTTCGAGCTGTGTGCCGAACCCACGACCACCACCACATCGCAATGCCGCGCCAGCGCGCGCACCGCGTCCTGGCGGTTTTGGGTCGCATAGCAGATATCATCGGTGCGCGGCCCGCAGGCCGATGGAAAACGATGGCGCAGCGCCCCTATGAGGCGCGCGGTGTCCTCGACGGATAACGTCGTCTGGGTCACATAAGCGACATGCTCGGGGTCCTTCACCGGCACCGAGTCGAGATCCTGTTCGGTCTGCACCAAATAGACGCCGTCTGTCACCTGCCCGAGTGTCCCTTCGACCTCCGGGTGCCCTGCATGCCCGATCAGCAGGCACTCATAGCCCTCCCGGCGCCAGCGTATGACCTCCTTGTGGACCTTTGAGACCAAAGGACAGGTGGCGTCGAACACGGTCAGTCCGCGCGCGCGCGCCTCCTCGGAGATAGAGCGCGCAACACCGTGGGCACTGAACACCACGCGCGCCCCACGGGGCACGTCGGCGAGACTCTCGACGAACACCGCGCCTTGCGCACGCAGGTCCTCGACCACCGTCTTGTTGTGAACCACCTCGTGACGCACATACACGGGCGGCCCGAACTCCTCCAGCGCACGCCCCACCGTCGCTATGGCCCGCTCGACACCCGCGCAGAAGCCCCGCGGGTTTGCGACATAAATCCTCATATCCGCCCCTCGGGCGCTCAATGGCCCCCGATCGCTACGATATCGACTTCGAATACCAAATCGTGGCCGGCGAGCGGATGAGTGAAGTCCACCTCGACCCCACCCTCCGTCACCGCCATCACCTGGCCCATGGCCTCGCGACCATCAGGAAGTGTAAAACTAAACGCCATGCCCGGGATGAGATCAACGTCCACCGGAAAGTCCGTGCGCGGCATGATCTCGCGGGCCCCGCTATCGCGTTCCCCGTAGGCGTCGGCGGCGGCCACGAAATACCGCCCGCGCTCACCGACGGCGAGCCCCACGAGACAGCGATCGAGGCCGGGGGGGAGATCCCCTCCCCCCACCACGACCTCCCATGGGGCCTCGCCAGGCGCCGTGCCCTCGACTTGCGTCCCGTCGGCAAGCGACAGCGTGAAACGCAAGGCGACCCGCGCGCCGGCCTGGATGCGCTCCATCGCCGCCCTACCTCCTCTCCGGGGCCGCCGTCGCGCGCCGCGAGACCCACGCGTCTATGGCAAGCAGCACCGCGCCCACGGTAATCGCGCTATCGGCGAGATTGAACGTGTACCAGTGCCAGGAACCGATATGAAAGTCGATAAAATCCACGACCTCTCCCAGGCGCACGCGATCCGCGAGATTACCGGCAGCACCCCCCAGGACCAACATCAGGGCCACCACGGTCAACCGGTCGCGCCGTCCCCCACGCACGAGGAATATGACGATACCGGCGACGATCGCCACCGCCACCGCGATAAAAAAGGCGTTCTGCCACCCGCTTGCGTTGCTCAAAAACCCGAACGCGGCCCCGCGATTGTAGACCAGGACCAGATTCAGGAAACTCGTCACATGCACGGATCCCCGCGACAGATAATGGACCGCCTCGGCCTTGCTCCATTGATCGAGCACAAATACCGCGACCGCGATCAGGAGATAACCCAGCATTAGGCGTACCTCCGCGCCCTGGGACTGCCGGCAAGCGTATCGTGGCAGCGCGCGCAGAGCGCCGGGTGATCCGCGAAGCGCCCGACCTCAGGCCTATGATGCCAGCAGCGCGCGCACTTGGCATGAGGGGAAGGCTTGACGACGATGCCGAGATCCGCGCGCGCGGTGGCAACCGCGGCCTCGGGGCGTGGATCGGCTTCATGCACGCGGGCATCCGATGTGATGAAGATATAACGCAGTTCGTCTGTCAATTCGGCAAGCTGCGCGTGCAGCTCGGGCCCCGCATAAAGGTCGATCTCGGCGTCCAACGACGATCCGACCGCCCCGCTGACCCGCAGCCGCTCGAGCTCCGGTCCCACCGCCTGACGCAAGTCGAGGAGCAAGGACCAGAACGCGAGATCCACGGAGGCCTCGCTGGAAACCTCCATGTCATGCCAGGTATTCAAAAAGACGCTCGCCGCGCGCTCGCCCGGCATGTACCGCCACACCTCTTCGGCGGTAAAGCTCAAGATCGGCGCCATATGGCGCACCAGGACCTCGAGCATATGCCACAAGACAGTCTGCGCCGAGCGCCGCTCGCGGCTAGACGCGGGCGAGGTGTAGAGCCGGTCTTTCAGTACATCGAGATAAAAGGCGCCGAGATCGACCACGCAAAAATGATGCAGCCGCTGATAGACGATATGAAACTGGAAGTCCTCGTAGGCCTCGCGCAGCGACCGGTCGAGGTCGGCGGCGCGCGCCAGCGCCGCGCGGTCCAACGCCAGCAGCTCCGCGGGTGCGAGCGCATCGCGGTCGGGGTCGAACCCGGCGAGATTGGCAAGCAGGTAGCGCGCGGTGTTCCGCAACCGCCGGTAGGCCTCGGTGATGCGCTTTAGAATCTCCGGCGACAGCGACATCTCGGCGCGGTAATCGGTGGCCGCGATCCATAGCCGCAGGACATCGGCCCCCAGGGTCTTTGTGATCTCCTGGGGCTCGATGCCGTTGCCACGGGATTTCGCCATCTTCTGCCCTTCGGCATCGACCGTGAACCCGTGTGTCAGCACCGCCTTGTAGGGAGGCTCGCCGGAATCCGCGACCGAGGTCAAAAGCGATGACTGGAACCAGCCGCGATGCTGATCCGAACCCTCCAGATAGAGGTCCGCGGGATGCGCAAGATCCGGCCGCACGGCCAGCACGCAGGCATGCGTCGAGCCCGAATCGAACCACACATCCAGGACATCGCGCACCGCCTCGTAATCCTCGGCCTCGGCGCCGAGCCACGCCGACACCGGGCGCTCGAACCAGCCGTCCACGCCCTCGGCCTCGATCACGCACGCGACCTCCTCCAGGAGCGCATCGGTGCGCGGATGCAGTTCACCGGTCACCTTGTGCAGGAAGAACGGGATGGGCACGCCCCACACGCGCTGGCGCGAGATACACCAGTCGGGGCGACCGGCGACCATCTGCGCGATGCGCTGCTCACCCCAGCCCGGCATCCAGCGCACCCGGCCGATGGCCGCCAGGGCATCGGCGCGCAGATTCGCGGCCTCGAGCGAGATGAACCATTGGGCGGTGGCACGGAAGATGATCGGCGTCTTGTGGCGCCAGCAATGCGGATAGCTGTGCGTGATGGTCTCCACCGCCCACAGCGCCCCGCGCTCGCGCAGCACCTCGACCAGACGCCGCGAGCCCTCGGCAACACCGAGACCCTCCACGAACGGGGTACCGGGCAGGAACCGGCCATCCGGCCCGACCGGGCCCTCGACCGGCAGGACCTCGCCGCTTGCGCGCCCATAGGCGCGCGCCGCCTGATAATCCTCTTCGCCATGGGCCGGGGCGATATGCACAAGCCCCGTGCCGGCCTCGGTGGTGACATGCGCGCCCTCGATCACAGGCAGCGTGCGGTCCAGGAACGGGTGGCCTAAGCGTAAACCGGCAAGCGCCGTCCCGCGCACATCAAGCCCGGTGGGCGTATTCGCAAAACCATAGCGCGCCGCGACCGCGTCGGCCAATTCCTCGGCCACCAGCCAATAGTCGTCGCCGGAAGACAGGATTCGATAGGTGATTTTGCCATTCACCGCCACCGCGCGATTGGCAGGCAGTGTCCAGGGGGTGGTCGTCCAGATCGGCAGGCGCACCGCGCCAGCGCGCGCCTCGACCCCCACGCGCCGCCAGAAATCCTCGGTGTCGATCACCGCGAACGGCACGTCCACCGCCAGTGAGCGGTGCTCGGCATAGTCGACCTCGGCCTCGGCCAGGGCCGAGCGGCAATCGAGACACCAATGCACCGGCTTTTCACTACGGTAGACGTGGCCACGCGCGCGGATGCGCGCAAGCTCGCGCACGATGCCGGCCTCGAACCCGAAATCCATGGTGAGGTAGGGGTGCGCGAAGTCCCCGAACACGCCTAAGCGGATGAAGTCGCGCTTCTGGCCTGCCACCTGCTTGGCGGCATAGTCACGACACGCCTTGCGGAAGGCGCGCGCGTCGACATCGCGTCCGCAGCGCCCCACGTCCTTCTCCACGGCAAGCTCGATGGGTAACCCGTGGCAATCCCACCCCGGGACATAGGGGGCATTGAAGCCGGCCAGGCCCTTGGCCTTGACGATAATGTCCTTCAAAACCTTGTTCACCGCATGCCCGAGATGGATGGCGCCGTTGGCGTATGGCGGACCATCATGCAGGACATAGCGCGGGTGATGCGCGTGATAGGCGCGCAGCTGCTCATAGAGGCCAAGCGCCTCCCAGTCCTTGAGCTGCTCCGGTTCGCGCGCCGGCAGACTCCCGCGCATCGGGAAATCCGTATGCGGCAGATTGAGGGTATCTTTATAGTCCGCCGTCATGCTTCCATCATTCCCCGACTGACAAAAAAGGTGCGTGCGCAAGCACGGTCGCGCTCGATCTGCGCGGTGAGCGCCTCAAGCGACGGAAACCTTTGCTCCTCGCGCAGGCGCTCGAGAAAGCCCACCTGCAGCCGTTGTCCGTATAGATCACCGGCGAAATCCAGCAGATGGACCTCGAGCAGTATGCGTCCGCCACCCACAGTCGGACGCCGCCCGGCATTGGCGATACCGGCATACACGCGCCCTTCCTCGGTGCGTACCGTGACCGCAAACACCCCGGCCACAGGCGGCGGGTCCGGCATGAGGATGTTGGCGGTGGGAAACCCCAGAAGGCGCCCGCGGGCATCGCCCACCACCACCCGCCCCCCATAATGGTAAGGGGCCCCGATGAGCCGTTCGGCCTCGCGCATGTCGCCGCGCGCCAAAGCCGTGCGCAGCCGCGTGCTGCTGACCCGATGACCCGTCTCGCTCAAGGTCCCCGTGGACTCGACAAAAAAGCCGTGACGCGCCCCGGCGGCCTTCAGCATCGCAAAATCGCCGGCGCGTCCGGCCCCGAACCGGAAGTCATCGCCGATGACAAGCCCGCGCGCGCCGAGCGCGCCGGCCAGGACCGCCTCGATGAAGTCCACCGCCGGCAGGGTGGCAAGCCGCTCATCGAAGCGCAATACCATGGCGTAATCGACGCCGGCAGCGCGCAACGCCGCAAGCTTCGCCGACAGCCGCATGAGCCGGGTGCGCGGCTCGCCGCGCGCGAAGTATTCCTGGGGCTGCGGCTCGAACAGCATGACAAGCGATGAGGCATCGTGCGCCTGGGCCCGCGCCTCAAGGAGTCCCACCAATTGCCGGTGGCCCTGATGAAAACCGTCGAAATTCCCGATCGTGATGACCGCCCCGCGATGACGCGGACGGACATTGTAAAGCCCCCGAATACACTCCATGCCGGCGTTAACCGAAAGCCAAAGATGTTAACGCATTGCCCCGGTGCGGTCCAGGCGCGACGCGCCTGCCCGTCCCCGCGCAAGGCCTACGCCCGCGGCCATCGCGCGCACCGGCCCCGCGAGGCGCCACGCGGCCGTCTAACAGGCCCAATCGGGGTCCAACTCCTCGATCACCTCCCGCAACGGGCGGCGGGTGGCGTAATCCTCGCGATAGCTGTGGTAGTAGGCGAGCCGCAGCTCCGGGAAACGCCAGCAGAGGTAGCCATCTCCGGTGTCGAAGTCCACGAGCCACAGGCCCTTGACGACCACCCCCAGGCGCTCCATCTTCGCCACCCAGCGCTTCACGATGCACTCGTAATCCTCTTCCGCCTCATAGAGCGCGCCACTATCCGGGGGCAAGGTCGACAGCAGGCGCCGGACGGGCTCGAGTTCGCGGTAGGCGCCATAGGTGATATGCCGCACCAACGGAAAGAGCTCCTCGGCCTCCGCAAGGGTAAAGACGCGCGGGTCCCCTGGTGACCCGATCTGCCAAATCGCCGCCGTCATGCGTCCTCATTCGCCCCAATCGACCGCAACCGTAATGCCTGGGGGCGAACCCCCAAAAGCCACATCACTGTACCATATACGGTAAGTCCCGCTGCAATCCACGCCCCCAACACCATGGCCCGGTGCGCCCCCGATGCCGTGAAAAAGGCCCGGGACACATGATGCGCCGGCCACAGCAGCAGCACCATGGCCAAGCTCGCGCCGCCGACCTGGACCCATAAGCGCCGCCAGCCGGGCCCCGGCCGATAGATCTCGTCACGGCGCAGGCCGCGGTACAGGAGATAGGCGTTCAGTATGCCCGACAGCGAGGTGGCGAGCGCCAGACCCGCGTGGGCGAGCGGCCAGATCAGGGCGAGGTTGAAGCCCATATTGGCGATCAGCGCGATCGTCCCGATCTTCACCGGGGTACGCGTGTCCTGGCGCGCATAGTAGCCGGGGGCCAGGACCTTGATCAGCAAAAACGCCGGCAGGCCGACGGCAAACGCCACCAGGGCGCGTCCGGTCATGGCGGCATCAAAGGCGGTGAAGGCGCCGTAGCGGTATAACGTCACGATGATGGGCATGGACAGGACCATGAGCGCGGCAGCCGCCGGGATCGCAATGATCACCACCCAACGCAGCGCCCAGTCCAGGGCGTGCCCGAAATCCTCGGATGAGGCCTTCACATGCTTTGCCGACAGATGCGGCAGGATCACCGTACCGAGCGCCACGCCGAATATCCCCAAGGGGAACTCGAGCAGGCGGTTGGCGAAATAGAGCCACGAGATGCTCCCGGTCACGAGAAACGAGGCCAGCATGGTATCGACCACGAGGTTGATCTGGGCGATGGACGACCCGAAGATCCCGGGCACCATCAGCTGGAACACGCGGCGCACGCCCGGATGGTGAAACGAGAAACGGGGGCGCGGCAGAAAACCGATGCGCCGGAGAAACGGGATCTGGAACAGGAGCTGCAAGATGCCGCCCATGAACACCCCCCATGCGACCGTGACCGCCGGGGCCCTGCTATGGGGGGCGATCACGCCGGCGGCGACGATAAGGCTCAGATTGAGGAGCACCGGGGTAAAGGCCGCCGCCGCGAACCGCCCGCGGGTGTTCAGGATGCCGGCAGCCATGGCCACAAGCGAGATGAAAAAGAGATAAGGAAAGGTGATGCGCAGCAACCGCACGGCCAGGTGATACTTGGCGGGATTGGCGAGAAAGCCCGGCGCCAGCACCCAAATGACCACGGGTGCCGCCAGCACCCCGACTACGGTCACGAGCAGCAGCACGAGCACGAAGGTGCCGGTCATGTGATCGATGAACGCCCGCGCCTCATCCTCCGCCGAGGCCCCTTCCCCTTTCTCGTGGAGCTGCGCGGCGAACACCGGCACGAAGGCCTGGGAGAAGGCCCCCTCGCCGAACACCCGGCGCAGGAAGCTCGGTATGCGAAACGCCACGAAGAAGGCATCGGCGAGCGCCGTGGTCCCAAGGAGCCGCGCGAGCAGGATGTCACGGACAAAGCCCGTGATCCTTGATACGAACGTCATGCCCCCCGCGGCAAACAGCGATCGAACCAGGCGATTGGCCACCGCTTCTCCTTGCAATGAATGGCTACGGCCGTGCAAAGCCCGCGAGTATAGCGCCGAGCGCGCCCCCCACAAACGCCCAGGGGCGCGCGCCATTGACAAGCCCCGGAGGCCGCGGCATAGTGTGGCGCTTTTTCCTATCTTCATCCCAGGAGCAGGCTTTTGGCGAACACAGTTCAAGCAAAGAAGCGGGCACGGCAGGCCGAGATCCACAGGCAGCGGAACGTGGCGTTTCGCTCGCAGATCCGCACCGCGATCAAGAAAGTGCTGAAAGCGGTACACGACAAGGACATCGCGGGCGGCCAGATGGCGCTGCGCGAGGCGAGTTCCGTAATCGACCGCGGGATATCGCGCGGCATCATGCACCGCAACACCGCGGCGCGCTACAAGAGCCGCCTGAACGCCCGCCTGCACCGCGCCAGCGCCTAAGGGGCAGCGGCCTCCAGACGCGGCTAGACGATCACGAGGTTATCCCGATGGATAACCTCGGGTTCGCCCTGATAGCCTAGTACCTGCTCGATCTCCTCGCTCGGCCGCCCCATCATAAGGCAGAGTTCCGCCGCCGGGTAGTTGACGAGCCCGCGCGCCACCTCGTGGCCCTCGGCATCGACGCACGCCACCATCTCGCCACGCGCAAACGACCCCTCGACCCCCCGGATCCCGACCGGTAACAGGCTCCTGCCGGCCTCGCGCAAGACCCGCACCGCGCCCGCATCCAGGGTGAGGCGGCCACGTACCGCAAGATGCGCGGCCAGCCACTGCTTGCGCGCCGCGAGCCGCGAGGTCGCCGGATAGAGATAGGTCCCGAGTCTCTCGCCGGCCAGCACCCGCGGGAGCACGTCCGGTTCGCGCCCGGCCACGATCACGGTGGCCGCCCCCGAGCGCGCCGCCTTATGGGCGGCGGTCAGTTTGGTGCGCATCCCGCCGCGCCCGAGCTCGCCCGGCGCGCCGGCCATGGCGAGATATACGGGATCGCCGGCCGGCGCCTCGGAAACTAGACGCGCCGCGGGATTGATGCGCGGATCCTCTTCATAGAGGCCGGCCTGATCGGTCAAAATGATCAACAGTTCGGCCTCGATCAGGTTGACGACGAGCGCCGCCAGCGTGTCGTTATCGCCGAAGCGGATCTCCTCGGTGGCCACGGTGTCGTTCTCGTTGATGATCGGCACCACCCCAAGCGACAAAAGCGCGCGCAAGGCGCTACGGGCATTCAGGTAACGCTTGCGGTCGGCGAGGTCGTCGTGGGTCAATAGCACCTGCGCGGCATGACGGCCATGGCGCGCGAACGCCGTCTCATAGGCCTCGATGAGCCCCATCTGGCCAAGCGCCGCCAGGGCCTGCAACTCGTGCAGGGCGCGCGGCCGTTTCTTCACCGCGAGCCGCTGCATGCCGCACGCCACAGCCCCCGACGACACCAGAAGCACGTCGCGCCCGGCTGAGCGCAGCGTGGCAAGCTGCGCCACCCAGCCCTCGAGCGCCGGCCGGTCGAGGCCCGCGCCATGATTGGTGAGCAGGCTGCTGCCGATCTTCACCACCACCCGGCGCACGCCGGGAAGAGCGCTACGCATCGTCGCCCTCTTCCAGGACCTCGGGCGGTGGCGGCGCCACCGGGCCTAAGGCCTCGAGACGCTGCATCAGCCGCCCCATGAGCTCCGCGCAGCCCGACCCCTTGATGGCCGACACCGCGGCGTATGGGCCCGTCCAATCCAATGCCTTACGCAAGGCCTCGATGCGCGCGGGGCGCTCGGCCTCCGGCCACAGGTCGACCTTGTTGAGCACAAGCCAGCGCTCCTTTGACCCAAGGTCGCCATCGAACAGCCGCAGCTCGTCTTCAATGACGCGCACGTCGTGGACGACGTCGGTATGCTCGTCCAGGGGCGCGACATCGACGAGATGCAAAAGCAGACGGGTGCGCGCCAGATGGCGCAAAAACTGCACGCCGAGACCCGCGCCCTCGTGGGCGCCGGCGATAAGGCCCGGGATATCGGCGATCACGAAGCTGCGGTGGCGCTCGACGGTCACCACCCCGAGTTCCGGATGGAGGGTGGTAAAGGGGTAGTCAGCAACCTTGGGGCGGGCCTCGGAGACCGCGCGCAGAAACGTGGATTTGCCGGCATTGGGCAGGCCCACGAGACCGACGTCGGCCAGCACCTGCAATTCCAGATACAGCTCGCGGCCCTCGCCCGGGGCCCCGGGAACCGTGCGCCGCGGGGCGCGATTGGTGCTGCTCTTGAAGTGGGTATTGCCAAGCCCGCCGCGGCCGCCCTTAGCAACCAAAAGCCTGGCCCCGTCGCGCGTGAGATCCCCAAGGAGGTCGCCGGTCTCTTGATCGCGCACCAGCGTGCCGATCGGGACCGCGACCACGAGATCGGCGCCGTTGCGGCCGGAGCGCTGCCGCCCGGAGCCGCCGCCGCCGTTGGGGGCGCGGAACTGCCGGGTGTACCGGAAATCAGCCAGGGTATTGAGGCCGCTTCGGGCCTCGAAGTAGATGCTGCCTCCGGCCCCGCCGTCGCCACCGTCAGGCCCGCCACGTGGCACGAATTTCTCGCGCCGGAAGCTCAAGGCCCCGTTGCCCCCATCGCCCGCCTGGACATGGATGGTGGCCTCATCGACGAACTTCATGCATCCCTCCCCGAGGATCCCGGGGCCGCGGCAGCGGATTCTTTAAGAGGCGGAGACGACGCTGACCGTCTTGCGGCGCTGCGGCCCCTTGACCTCGAACACCACCTGTCCCTCGGCACAGGCGAACAGGGTGTCGTCCTTGCCGATACGGACATTGCGGCCGGGATAGAAGCGGGTGCCACGCTGGCGGACTATGATATTGCCGGGTATGACCTTCTCTCCGCCGAAACGTTTGATGCCCAGGCGCTTCGACTCGGAATCGCGACCGTTGCGGGAACTACCGCCTGCCTTCTTGTGTGCCATGACCGCTCCTTACCCCTGCGCCGACTGTTCGCTCTTGCCCGCTATGGCCAAGATCTTCAGTTCCGTATAATTCTGACGATGACCCGCGTGCTTGCGGTAGTGCTTGCGCCGGCGGGTCTTGAAGATGCGGATCTTCTCGCCACGGCCATGGCTCTCGACACGTGCCGTCACGGTCTCGGACAAGGCCGGGGCACCGACCCGGACATCACTGCCATCGGCTATCAGCAGGACCTTGCCCAAGGTCACGTCCTGGCCCACCTCGGCTGGCAACGTCTCGACCCGCACGGTCTCGCCCACCGCCACCCGATACTGCTTACCGCCCGTCTCGATTACCGCGTACATTGCCGTGAATGACTCCCTGACCGAATGTCTCAGGGGCGGCTGGAAGATTCCGGTTGCCGGCCCCGTTAAAAGCGGCGATTCTAGTGGCTTTGGGTGCGCCGGTCAATGCACCGCGCCGCGGGGGCGAGGGCCGCCGCCAGTCGGTCGCTTGACAGCACACGTCATTCCGGAAGAGCATGACGGCGCTTTTGCCAAGGGGAGTCCATGTCCACGCCTGCGCCTGTCGATCGCCCGGCCTTCGACCTCGATGACATCCACGCCCTCATAAAAGACGAGAGCCTGGCCATCGACCACGAGATCGCGCGTCGGCTCGACTCGGAAATCGTACTTATCAACCAGCTGGGGCGCTATATCATTCAAAGCGGCGGCAAGCGCCTGCGCCCGGCGGTGCTACTGCTGGCCGCCAAGGCATTCAATTATGCGGGTACGGCGCACGTCACCCTCGCCACCGTCATCGAGTTCATCCACACGGCGACTTTGCTGCATGATGACGTCGTCGACGGCTCGGCGATGCGCCGTGGGCAGGCGAGCGCCAACGCCGTGTTCGGCAACGAGGCGAGCGTGCTGGTGGGCGATTTCTTGTACTCGCGGGCCTTCGAGATGATGGTCGAGATCCAGAACCTGCGCGTCATGGAGATCCTGGCGCACGCCACCAATACCATTGCCGAGGGCGAGGTCATGCAGCTCATCAACTGCAACGACCCGGACATCGAGGAGGACCGCTATCTCACGGTCATCCGCAGCAAGACCGCCAAACTCTTCGAGGCCGCCGCCGAACTTGGCGCGGTGCTCGGCGGTGCGCCCCTCATGGAACCGGTTCTGGCCGCCTACGGCCGCCATCTCGGCACCGCCTTTCAGCTCATCGACGACGCCCTCGATTATGGCCAGCACAACGCGCGCCTGGGGAAAAACATCGGCGATGACCTGGCGGAGGGCAAGACCACTTTGCCTCTCATCCACGTACTGCGCACCGGCACGAGCGCCGAGCGCGCGCTGGTGCGCGATGCCATCGAACAGGGTGGGCTCGAGCGCATCGATGGGGTGGTGGCCGCCATTGAATCCACCCAGGCGATCGCGTACACTTGCGCGCGGGCCGAGGGCGAGGCCGATTTGGCGCGGGCGGCACTCTCACCTATGCCCGACTCCCCATATAAACAGGCATTGCTGGACTTGGCCCATTTTTCCGTTCACAGGGACCACTAAGAGGGATTCCGTGGTGGACGGCGCATCGACGGGGTGTAGCTCAGCCTGGTAGAGCACTAGCTTCGGGAGCTAGGGGCCGGAGGTTCGAATCCTCTCACCCCGACCAATTTAGAGAGCGTCGCCTTCGTGAAGCTCCTGGTCGATATTCTTGTCATATGGGCCGCCTGGTGGTTCATCCGCCGCGCACTGCGTCCACAACGCCCATTCCATGCCCCACCACGGCCTACGCCGCTACGCCGCCGCGTACGCACCGCAGGCGACATGGTGGCCTGTGCCCACTGCGGTCTCTATGTCCCGCGCTCGGAGGCCGTCCCCGGGGCCCATGACGCGCTATTTTGCTGCCCGGAGCACCGCGACGCCGCGCACCACGGCTGAGCCTTTGCCTTAACCGCGAAACTGTGCTAATTCAAGGCGTATGAGTGCTACCCATCATACCCTGGATCTGGCTGCAGACGGCGCCGAGACGCCGCTGTTCGTGCGTGAGCAGAATTGGCTGTTGTTGAGCTACTTCAATATCTACCGCCTAGCACTGGCACTGCTCGCGTGCATCGCCGGGTTTTGGGCGGGATCGCTTTCACCCTTTGCCAGCACCGACCCACAACTCTTTCTCGTGGTTGCCCTGCTCTACGCCACCGTCTACCTCGTGGCCATCGACACCACGCGCCGGCGGCTGGGCGACTTCGAGACCCAGGCGGCGGTCTTGGCCTTCTGCGACGTGGTGGCATTGATCTTGCTCATGCACGCAAGCGGGGGGCTCGCAAGCGGCACAGGCATCCTGCTTTTGGTGTCGACCGCCGGCACGAGCTTCCTGCTGAATCGGCGCATGACCATATTCTTTGCCTCGCTCACTACCATCGGCATCCTGCTGGAGAGCGCCTGGCCCTACCTCACTGGCTTGCGGAACGGACTGCCGACCAGCTACTCACAGGTCGGCCTTTTTGGTCTCGTGTTGTTTGCCACCGCAAGCCTCGCGCACCTGGTCGCCGACCGGCTACGCCTCACCGAGGCCCTGGCCGAGCGCCAGGAGCTGGATATAAGGCACCTTGGGCGCCTCAATGAACAGATCGTGCAGCACCTGCAGTCGGGGGTCTTGGTGGTGGCCCCCACCGGCCACATCCGGCTGGCCAACAAGACCGCCCAGACCTATCTGGGGCTTGCCGCGCCGGACACCCAGCCCCTGCTCCTCCAGACCGTCGCCCCGGCGCTCTTCGAGCAATGGGTGGCGCAGCGCAATGACGCCTCCGGGGGGCGCCGGCTGTTCGTGGCGGCCACCGGTTACACGCTGCTGCCGCGATTCAAAATCCTCGGGCGCGACGCCAATGCCGCAACCCTTGTGTTCCTGGAAGACACCGCCATCCTGAAGCAACAGGCACAGCAGCTGAAGATGGCGGGCCTGGCGCGACTCACCGCCGGCATCGCCCATGAGATCCGCAACCCGCTCGGCGCCATCACCCATGCCGCGCAATTGCTGACCGAAACCCCGGACATAGGCGCCGAACCGCGCAGCCTCGCCGCCATCATCGACGACCAGGGGCGACGCATGAACACCATCGTCGAGAACGTCCTGCAACTCGGCCGGCGCGACCGCACCAATGCCACCCGCTTTCTGCTGTCGACCTGGCTCACGCAGACCCTGCCGGCGGTGGCGACCGCCCTCAATGTCCCAGCCAAGGCCCTGAACCTCGTGATTGAGCAACCGCAAACGGTGTGCTTCGATACCGATCACCTTTTTCAGATCGTAAACAATCTCTGCCACAACTCGCTCAAGCACAGCGCGCCCTATCACGATGTCGCGATCGTTAAGCTCCTGATCAGCGTCGACGGCGAAGGCCATAGCGTCCTCGATGTCATCGACTGGGGCGAGGGCATCAAGGGTGCCATCGCCGATCGCATATTCGACCCGTTCTTCACCACCACCGCGCGCGGCACCGGCCTTGGCCTCTATATCGCCCGGGAGCTTGCCGAGGCCAACGGCGCGCGCCTGGATCACCGGCCGACGCCCGTGGGTTGCCAGTTCCGCCTGACCTTCGGCCGGCTCACCGACTGCACGGATGCAACTCTGGCGTCATGATCATCCCCCAAGTCCTGATCATCGATGACGAAGCCGATATCCGCGCGCTGCTCGAACTCACGCTCGGACGCATGAACATCGAGACCCGCTCGGCCGGCGACGTGGCCTCCGCCTTCGCGCTGCTCGAGGAGTACCGGTTCGACCTGTGCCTCACGGACATGCGTCTGCCCGACGGTGACGGCCTGGCCATCGTCCGCCACATCGAGGAGCACTATCGCGGGCTGCCGGTGGCGGTCATCACCGCCCACGGGAGCATGGAGACGGCCATCGCGGCATTGAAGGGCGGGGCCTTCGACTTTGTGTGTAAACCGCTCAACATCAATGAGTTGCGCGCGCTCGTACGCAGCGCCCTGAACGTCTCGAAACAGGCGCCGAGCGATGGCGCAAGCGCCGCCGCCAAGCTACTCGGTGATTCCCACGCCATGCGCGAGGTCCGCGCCCTGATCGAGCGCTTGGCACGCGGACAGGCGCCAGTATACATCTCCGGCGAGTCGGGCACCGGCAAGGAGCTCGCCGCGCGCCTCATCCACGATCTCGGACCACGCGCAGGCGGCCCGTTCGTGGCCGTCAACTGCGGGGCGATACCCGAGCAACTGATGGAAAGCGAGTTCTTCGGCCACAAGAAGGGCAGCTTCACCGGCGCCTTCAGCGATAAAGACGGTCTTTTCAAGACGGCCAGTGGGGGCACCTTGTTCCTAGACGAGGTCGGTGATCTGCCGGTACCCATGCAGGTGAAACTATTGCGCGCCATCCAGGAGAAGGCGGTGCGCCCGGTCGGCAGCCAACAGGAGGTGGCGGTGGACGTGCGCATCCTGTCGGCGACCCACAAAAACCTCCACGAGCTGGTGCGCACCGGCGCGTTCCGCCAGGACCTCTACTACCGCCTGAACGTCATCGAACTCGTGATCCCGCCGCTGCGCGAACGCGCCGAGGACATCCCGACACTCGCCGCGCACCTCGCCGCCAAACTGAGCATGGGTCGTCCCTTGCCGCTTACCCCCGCGGCGCTCGCGACACTAAAGAGATACCCCTTCCCCGGCAACGTCCGCGAACTCGAGAACATCATGGAGCGCGCGCTGACTCTGTGCGAGAGCGGCGAAATCGACGTGGCGGACCTCCGTCTGCCCGGGCATGACGCCCCGGGACTCACCGACAGGCTTGCCGAACCCGAGACCTCGCCACTTGAAACCGCCGACTATACGGGCGAACGCTCGCTCGATGAGCACCTGGCGCAGGTCGAGCGCGCGGCCATCGAAAAGGCCCTGCGCGACACCAACCAGAACAAGACCGCCGCCGCCCGCGAGCTCGGCATTACCTTCCGCGCCCTGCGCTATAAGCTCGAAAAGCTCGGCATCGAATAGCCAAAAACCCCACCCCCTGACATCTTGCGCGCCCGCGCCCTGACCCGCCGCCGTATGCAGGGGCCATCCCCTACAACAATTGCCGCCAGCCGGCCGGCCCCTCGACCGGCGGACCCGCTGTCTTATCCGCGGCCGGAAGGGCCGGTGGGCCACCACCGTTAGGGCCCGTGCCCGTGCCCGTGCCCGTGCCTGCACCCGTGCCCGGCAATGAAGGTGGCGCCCCCATGGAGGACGCCACCTGGATACGCATCTGGCCATCAAAGATGGCGAGCGAAGGAGTATAGGCGGTCCCATCGCCCACGAGGATCGGCCCAGTAATGAAATTGCCCTGCGCATTCTGATAGGTGTTGTCGGGGAATGCGCCGGCCCCTAACTGGTAAAGATAGAGATAGGCCGTGGGCGCCGCACAGGCGTTTGTCGAGGTACTGGCCGGCGGCACGGTGACTGGCAGCATCACCGCGCCATTTACGATGAGCGCGCTGCTTGTGATCGCCGAACCCGTCGGCAAGGCGGCAATCGCCGGATCAGGGACATAAGTCCCCGTGGTCGCATCCCATAAGTCACCACCGGCACTTGGACTTGCGCTCACCATGGTCGTCCACAGGGGTTGCCAACCTGACGAGCCGTTTTCGAGCAGCGTCAGGCGAGTTGCCGACTGCAGCCGCAGGTACTCGATGCCATTATAGATCGCCCCACCGATGGCCGTCAGCGATGACGCGCCGCCCGAGCTCGTCGCCGAAGTCCCGAAATTCGCCGCCACCGCCGAGTTGCTCGAGGTGTCATTCAGGGCCGTCCATGTACCGCTCGACGCGAAGTTCGAAAGGGCCCCGTTGGTCGTGAAGGCCGGGGCCTCCCATACATTGGACGAGCCATCACCCACGAACATGTTGCCATTAAAGTCGATATAGGGCTGGGTGCTGGCCATGAACGGCAACGTATAGCTCGTGCTTGCGCCCGTGCCGACGTCGGTCACCACCAAACTGCTCGTCACCGTGGTCCCGCTCGTGACCGTAAGCACGGTTGCCAGATAGGCCGTCCCCGAGGATGGTGTTGGCCGAAACACAATTGGCGTGGTACCGGGATTGGGCTCGGTCGCGTTCGCGGTGTCGACCTCCCAGGCCTCGCTATTCAAAGTCGCAGCCGTCGTCGTAGTAGAGGCGGTGTTGGGCGGCGCATCGGTCAACTGCAGACCATACTGGACCATCCCCTGCCCGGCCACTCCGACGATATAGGTCCACCAGTTGCCATTGGCATCCTGGGCGTCGACCGCGCGCACCCCACCCCCCATGTTGGAGTTCTGCCAGAAGGTCGAGTAATCCTGCAGGTACTGCAGCATGATCCGCGGGATCCATCCCCACACCAGGGCGCCAGTATTGGCGTCAGCTGCGTACACGAAGCCGTCGTTGTCGCCGAACAGGACGATCGGCTCGCGTCCCTGCTCGTTCTGCGCATAGGCCTCGTAGCTTGGGTCGCTCAAGAGGCCGCCGTTGCTAGGCGGCCCGACATATACCGGCGGCATCGAGGCCGTCATGCCCCAATACCAGGAACTGGCGCGCCCACCCAGATAGGCGCCACTATTGTAGGAAGGATCGATGGTGTAATTGATGATATCGCCGACTGTGAGGCCCGACGGCAAGGTACCGAACGCGCTGCTGTTCGCGGCATTATTGAGGCTCGTGAGTGCCGCGATCGGTCCTATGGTGGCCGGCGCGACCGGCGCGCCCGTTGAGTAAAGGTCGGTCGACCGCAAAGTACTGTTCTGGGAAGTCGTGGCCGTATTCCCGAGCTGTCCCTCGATGTCCCAGGACGGGGTCGTGCTGACGTTGCCGTTCGCTTGGACCGGAAACGCGACCAAGTCCCCCTCACCGAGACTCGGGGTGCTCGTCACAGTGTATTGCAGAGAATTCACCCCAAGGCTTACGTTCGAGCCGCCGTTGGCCGCAAACACCTGGGACTCGATGCTATTTAGGATGGCTGCGAAGGCCTGCTGAAACTGCGCCGGACTCTGGGCACTGTAGGGCAGCACGGGCTGGCTCGCGGTCCCCCCTTGGCCGGCGGTCGCCAATTGTTCGAGGACGCTATAACCGGCCTGCGCCTCGGCGGAACACGACGAATTGGCCGAGGGCGGGCAATTGATGTTGGGGCCAATACCGAGAACATAAGTGTGGATGCTACCGACCCCGCCAGCACTATTGTTGTAAAGATTTTTGACGGCGGTAATCGCCTCATTGACGGCATTGTCGTTCGACTGTGACTCCTTATAAGTGCTGGCCGCGGCACTCCCAAGGGGCGGATAGACATGCCCCTGCAATCCCATGGTCGGCTGCCCATCAGTGATCAGGATCACGTATTTGGGGGCACACGCCGGCTGTGGCCCGCTAGCGCCGGTAAAATATTCGAGCGCGCTCTGCAAGGCGCCGGCCATCGGAGCATATTCGGAATCAGCGACAATGCTCGTCCCCGCTGGAAACTGCTCGGGCATCAAATCGGTATTAAACTGGCTCAATACGGAACTGAACGACCCCACCGAGATCAGCAGGTTGCCCTGCCCCATCTGCGTGACGCCCGTATAACCGGCATAGGGGGTGGTGGTCGCTGCAATGTCCTCATTGGTCACCGGCGGGGCGTCATAGGCCTCGCCACGCTCCCCATACCAGACCTCGCCGCTATAAGGTGCGTAGCCGGCACTGGTGGGCGCGGTCTCGAAGACCCCTCCGGTCGAGCGCAAATACTTTTCCCACAAAGGGCTACGGTTGACGATCTGATCCTCGTATTGAGTGAGCGTATAGTTCGGCGGATAGGGCTTTGGACCATCGTAGGTCAGGATATTGGCGGCGTGACCGGGAGCGGCATACAAAACGTCATTGATCTGCGGATCATCGGAGGTGGCGTTGATGTAGAGATACTCGCTGCTCGCAAGGGCCGTGCCCATGACCTTCTCGATGCTCGTGCAGGCGCTGGACGCCACGCCATCGCAGGGGTTGTAGGCCGCTACCGGGTCGGCGGCCAACGGCGAGGTTAGGGTATTGCCATAACCGAAGGCACCATACCGCGTGACCGCCCCGCTGCTATTTAGGGTGTTGTTGTTGCTCATGTAATACACCCAGGTGTCATAGAGGCTCGGTGCTTTGGCCGTCGCGTAGTCCATCAGGCCGACCTGGAAGGCGTTGCTATTCGAGGGGTTGTTGAACTCCGAAAGCAGGCTTTGCTCGGCGATATTGATCATCGACTCCGAATTATCCTGCAGGACGCCACCGACCTTGACCGTATAGGGCGCCGAACCGGATGGACAGGTATCGCCGTTGCTTGCGTTGCCACTCGCGCGCGGACTATAGCCGCTTGCGACCGAATAACACACGGGGGATGGCCAAGCGAGCGGCGGGACGGCAGTCGGCGCGAGCGGCCCGGCATTGGCCGCAACCGTCCCCGACCCGGACATGATGGCCCCCTGGAGGTCGCCGGCCATGCCCTGGGAATTGTCGAGGATGATCAATATCTGCGGCTCCTGACCTGCCGTCAGGATCTGTGCATCGACAGTGCCCGCGCTCATTCCCGCCACGCACCCAAGCCACGCAAGCGTAATCGCCCATGCCCGCATGCGTCCCCGCCTCATGAAGCCTCCCCGGTCATCCATATCACCCTCCCTCCTTGCGGATCCCGGCCTCGATCAATACACCATTTTCGATGGTGGTTGTGCCTGGGCGATCACGAAAGACGTAGACATAGGCGTCATAGACGCGATACGGCGTGGCCGGCGAACCGCTCTCGTAGCCATTTAGGGTCTGCTGGGCCAACCCGGTCGGTTCAACCACGTATTCCACGGTGAAATTCTGGCCCGCGAACGGCACGCCCGAGCTGCTGCCGTTCCAGTTCGTCACCACCCCGCAGGTCTTGTTCGCGCAGCCTTGCCAGAAGGCATTCGTGTACGGGGTGATATAGACCCCTGGAGGATTAGGGGTAGTCGAGGTACTGGTGGTTGGCGGGATCGGTTGAATAATCGCCGCCCCGGACCCGTTCGCGGCCACCGTGGGCGGCGGATTGTACCACCACGGATAGGGCGACATATTCAAGACCTCGGGATAGTTGGGCAAACTCTGCAGGGCCTGGCTTGCGGCCGCGAGTCCGACATCGCTTGCCTGCACCTGGGCGGCATGCACGGCGGCATTTGAGGACACGTCGTTGTCAAAGCCGGCAAAATCCATGAGACCGAGCCCTATGAATGTCAGCGTCAGGATAACGAGTATCGACAACAGCAGCGTGACGCCAGCTTGACGCCTGTAAAAGTCGGGGATTCGACGGTTCATGGCTACTGGGCCCATATGACGTTTCGTACCGGTATCACGGTCTTAAACACGTGATAAAGATAATGCGAGCAATTGCCATCCAGACAGCCGGTGGTGTTATTGGCCGGCAGCGCCGTCGGGATCACGTACGAGACAACGCCGTTATTGTTATTGGGGGCGGTACTATTCTGGAAAAGCGTAATCCTATTTCCGGTGACGGTACCGGCGTGCGGCACCACGCGCGTGCTACGCACGAGCAGCACAACCTTCACCGCGTCGACATCACGCCCAGGCTGCGTGCCAGGGGCTCCCCACGAGGTCACGAAACCGCCCGTGCCGTAACCGAATTCGACCTGCATGTCCACGACGCCACGGGCGATGAGTTCGGACGGGGGCACGCTTGCGTTGTTGGTAAGCGCGGTATACTGCTGCATATACAAAGAGGGCACGCTGTTGTAATCGAAAGTGTTCGTGATCGGATTGAGTTTGTAGCCGACGTAGAAATTGTCGACGGCGAAACTGGCGTTGCCGAGGTCGACGAAGCCCGCGTTCAGCAATTGGGCGGTCGTCACACCGGGATCGACGGCGCTAAAGGCCTGCGGCAGGTTATAGGCGGACCCGCCTTTGCCGGAATTGAACACCACGGTCGCGGTGGCGGGGTTGGTGTTGGTGATCTGGCCGAGCACGCAACTTGCATTCGGCAGGGTCACGAGAAAGAGGTCGCTTTTATTCAAGAGCAGAGTGCTTGCCACCTTGATGCTCGGGGCGGTGAGACTCGGTACGCTGCTGATATAGGTGACCGGCGCCGAACCGTAATTCCCGCCGCCGGTCACCGTCTGGAGTTCATAGCTACCCACCCCGGCATTGACCGGTGTGGCCGAGGGATCGTAAGGATTCAAGGTCGCGGATACCGGACTTTGGGCACTTACCGGCGCAAGCGACAATAGGCCGCCGCCCGCCGACTGGAAATTGTTGGTGTAGATCTGGCTGCAGTTCGTTATGGGTAGGCCGTAGCCCGCCGATTCCACAGCCTCGGTGATCAGGGTCATGGCGGTGCGGGCCTGCTGCCAGGCATTGCCCTGCGCCTTCGTCTGCCGAAAGGCGTTCGATGTGCTGATGAAGCCCTGGTAGATGCCCACGGCGGCAAGCGCCGAGACGACGAGCGCCACCATCATCTCGATCAGGGTAAAACCCGCAACTCGCGGCCTAGTAGCCGACCACCGTCTCGACAACATAGCTCTTGCGGCCTCCGTCCCAGGTGATCGTTACCTGCGCATTGCAGGGACACAATCCTACCGATACCCCGGCTTCTGGGGTGATCGTAATCTGCCCGTAGCCCCCATGTATTGCGCCGGATCCCGGAAGATACTGGAGTGATTGCATCCATGTGCTTATGTTTTGCCCGGCCACGGTCGATGCGGGCGGCGCGCCGTTCTTGGTATTGACGTTGTTGTACTGATAAATCCCGGGACCAGCGGCGCGCATCATGCCTATGATCTCCTGCGCGGCGACATAGGCCTGCGTCAGGCTCTGGCTTGTACGCGACAGCCCCACGCCGTTTAGCATCATATAGACGATGCCCATCATGCCGATCGCAAACACCGCGAGCGCGATCATGTTTTCAATCAACGTGAATCCCGCGGCACCGCTGCCACTCGCCTGCGAGCGCCCGCCATGGTTCATTGATTCGCGCATGTCGGCACCGGGTTCTGGGCGCCGAGTGGCGCCATGACGCAAGAACGCAGCTCGCCGGCCCCGTAATACTTCACGAGCCAAGTGGCGAATTTGCTGGTATCGCTTGTCGCCGTAAACGACAGGTAACTATCCGTGATCGCCGGGGGCCCTCCGCCCGCGGGAGGGGCGAAGATGGTGCCGTTAGGCATAAGCGTCAACGGGAACGTCGCCGTGGCGCCGGCCGAGCAGGAGATGCCTGGATAACGCGTCGTGAAAATCCCGGCAGGCATGGCCGGCGCGCCTTGTATCGCGCTATTCATCGTCGGAAGCGTCATGGACCAGCTGCAGCCGCCAGCGCCCGTGGCGGTCACCGCCACATCGACTTCCTGATCGGTCCTCAGGGCATAGGCGCGCGCCCACTGGACGTCCTGCTGGAAATGCCCGGCAGCCTCCTGAATGCGCGAATTCACGAGCCATGTCGACATGTCCGGGAGCGCCACGGCGGTGGCAATGGCGACGATCGCGATGACCACCATGAGCTCCACGATCGTAAAGCCATGCGCTCGGCGGCGCCCGCCCCCCGACAGAAGAGTGCCAGGCTTATTCTTCACGGGCTGCGCCCACCACGCGCAAACGGCCTTATGAGGGGGCTTGTCGCCCATACCGCCCGGCGCGCGTACAGATCCGTGCCTCGCTTGGATACCATGCCCCATATGGCCCGCGCCCCGTTAAGCGCCCCTTTTTATCTTGTAGGCATAGCACATAAACGCCGCGTCTCAAGGGGCAAGTCGGCCGGGATTCTCCTTTTAGCCATATTTTCCACAGGTTAGGCTATGGTTTCGCGACCGCGGCTAAACACAATCATGGCAGCCTGGCGCTTGCTTTCGGTAGGCGCGATGAGGCCTGGGCGATGCCCTAAGGGCGCGCCCAGGGACAGGGTTTTGCGGGGGTGCAGGACCGGTGCGGCGGGCGCACGGTTCAGTGGAAGGCGTTGCCGGGCATCCCTCTCCCCACGTCAGTGGGGTGGGCCCAGATGATCACCGCCGCACCTCGGTCACAATGGCGGCCTTGGACCAAGCCGTCAGACAGCCTTTAGGGTCGGCCTCGCGACGCTGAACGGCGGTGTGTTTCGGGACCTTATGGGGCGTCCTGAGTCCCGTGGGGGAAATGTGAGTCATTGGCGACACCATCGGCGGCTTGGGCCCCATCTGTCTCCACCCCCACGCAGGCCGCCCAGATCTTCGCTGGCGGGCTTGGCCTCCGAGCGGGCCGATGAGGGTCCCGCTGCCGGTCATCTTGCGGTCATGCCGCGCCCTTCGCGCCCTCGCGGTTGCAAGCCACGGCCGGCCGCCCCGCGGACTCCGCGCCCTTTTCTGCGCGCAACGAATGGACCGCGATCATAATCCTCATCAGCCGCCGTGGGTGACCACTGCACCGAGCTCGAATATGGGCATATACATGGCCACGACCAGGGTACCGACAATGATACCCAAAACCACCATGATGATCGGCTCCATGAGCGTCGACATGCGCGCCACGGTCTCGCTCACCTCCCCCTCATAGAAATCCGCAACTTTTTCGGCCATGACCTCGATCGCGCCGGTCTGTTCGCCGATGGCCAGCATGTGCACGGCCATGGCCGGGAATACCCCGCTTTCCTTCAAAGAGTCGGTTATGAAACCGCCCTCCAAGACCCGTTCGCGGGCGGCATTCACGGCCCGTTCGATGATCACGTTGTTAGAGATCCGCGACAACGTCTCCAAGGCCTCGTTGATCGGGACACCGGCGGCCTGCATGGTGGCGAGCGTGCGCATGAAGCGCGCCACCGACCCCTTCAGGATGACGTCACCCATGATCGGGAGCTTAAGCGAGATGCGGTCGACCTGGGTACGGAAGCCTAAGCTCTTGCGATAGGCCACAATGAAGACCCAGACCACGGCGATGGGAGTGAACACCACGATATACCAATGACCGTGCATCCAGTCCGAGATGCTGATGACCGCCTGAGTGAGCGCCGGGAGGGTCGCCCCGAAGCTGTCGAAGAGGTGGGCGAAGACCGGGATCACGAAGATCATGAGGATGGAGGTGACGAGCAGCATCACGGTGATGATCGATGCCGGATAGATCATCGCCGAGCGGATCTTCTTTTGCAGGGCGAGGGTCTTCTCGCGATAGTCGGCGAGCCGCAGGAGGATGGTATCGAGGATACCGCCCTGGTCGCCGGCAGCAAGCAGCGACACGAATAGACGATTGAAGTATTTCGGATAACGATTGAAGGCGTCCGCCACTCGCTCGCCATCCTTGATCGGGGTCAGTATGCCCTCAAGCATGGCCTTCATGCCCCGGCCATCGCTTGCCGTGACAAGAAGCTCGAAGGCCTGCACCATGGGCACGCCCGCATTGATCATGGTCGAGAGCTGGCGGATCATGACGACGATACTCGCCTCCTTGACCCCGCCCGAGCCGGAAAAAAGCGGCTTGGGCTTTTTCTTGACCGACAGGACCTCGAGTCCGCGCTTCCTCAGGGTGACGCGCACGATCGCCGCCGACGCCGCCTCCATCTCGCCTTTCTGGGGGGCGGCCTTGGCGTCCCTGGAGGTGCGCGCCTGCCACTGGAAGACCATCATCTTGGGGCCGGCCTTTTTTTTGGCCGGGGTCCCGTTGGCCCCTTTCACTGCTGTCACCATAATCCCATCCTCGGTGTCGCCCACCCCATACGCGGCACACGCAATCCCCTGCCGACTCCCCTGGCGGGCTTGGCATCGGCGCGAGGCGATTGTGACCTCATGGGACTTAACCCTAGACGGTCACAGGCCATCCGGCAAGGTTGGGCGGCGGTCCGCGCCGGCGGAATGTCGCAAGATACAAGGCGGTCTTCGGCCCAGGATCGCCCCCGGCTTGTGCGCCATGGGCTTTTCGGCTTCACTGGCGCATTGTTGGCCGGCTGCAAATTTCGCCGACCACACAATCCCGATCATCACGGAGACTTGGCCGCGCCATGCTTTTCATAGAACCCCACGCCGGCGTCGCGCCGGTCATTCACTTCGTGCGCGCAGCGCGCACCCGGCTCGATATCAACACCTACCTCCTGACCGATCGCCGGGTGCTGGCGGCGGTGCGCGAGGCCGTAGCACGCGGGGTACGGGTACGCGTCATCATTGCCCGTCACCCCTACGGCCACAGGCCCCACGGTGAACTGGCGCGACTGCGCGCTACAGGCGCAAAAGTGCGCACCGCGCCACCCCGCTTCAGCGGCCGCTACGTGTTCGACCACGCCAAATACATGGTCTCGGGCAACCACGGTGAGATCGGTACCGCGAACATGAGCTGGTCGGCCTTTCATAGGAATCGCGAGTATCTGTGGATGGGCCACGATCCGCGCATTGCCAAAGCCTTGCGCACGGTATTCCGCGCGGATTGGACGCGCCGTCATGCCGGCGCCGCGCCGCGCCGTGTACTGGTGCTCTCCCCCGGGGCCACCGACGCGCTCGTACGCCTTCTGCGCACCCCGGGCCGGGTGTGTATCGAGTCCGAGGAACTCGGGCATGACCGGCCGATACTCGCCGCCCTGCGCGCCAAGGGGGGATCCGCCGATCTGCTGCTGCCCACGCGCCTCGATCGCTATGACCGGCGCATCGCGCGCCTTGTCGCCTCGCAGGGCGTGCACGTGCGCTTCCTGCGTCGCCCCTACCTGCATGCCAAGCTGATCGCAGACCCCCACCAGGCTTTCATCGGTTCGGAAAACCTAAGCGCATCGAGCCTTCAACGCAATCGCGAAGTAGGCCTTATGTTCCAACGGCGTGTGGCGCACAGACTCTTTGATCAGTGCCGGCGCGATTTCGCGCGCGGTTCAAAACGTTGACGCCGACGGCATTCGCCGCGAGGGTTGCGGGAACCAGGGCCGTTGTGTTGGATAATGTGTGGTAAATTGTGTGATTTAGGGGGTGATATGGCGACCAACCCGTCTCTGGACCCCGAGCTTCTCGAGCGGGCGCTGGCGGTGAGCGGGGAAAAAACCAAGAAGGCGGCCGTGACACGTGCCCTAAAGGAGTTCATCGCGCGGCGCACGCAAAGGCAGTTGCTGGATCTGATGGGAGCGCTCGACTGGGACGAGACATTCGACTACAAGGACGAACGCTCGCGCCCGTGAGTCTCTTTGTCGATACCAGCGTCTGGTCGCTGGCCTTGCGACGCGATATACCCCTTGCGTGTCCCGAGGTCCTGGCCTTGCGCCGCGCCCTCGAAAACGGCGAAACGCTCGTCACCACGGGCATCGTGCTTCAAGAGTTGCTCCTAGGCTTCTCGGGGGCGCGGGCGGGCGATGCCATCGTCGAACGATTCCGGGCCTTACCCTACCTGGCGCCAGATCGCAGAGACCACGTTGACGCGGCACTCCTACGTAACCTCTGCCGTCGCCACGGGGTCCAACTGGGCACCATCGATGCACTGCTCGCTCAGCTATGCATCCATTATGATCTGACATTACTCACCACCGACCACGACTTCGCGCACGCCGCCATTCACTGCCCCCTCAAGATCTGGGGCACGACGCCCTAGATCACGCCGCGCCCCACCTCGGGGCACCATAAGGCCGCGGGCCCCGGTCAGGCCCCACCCTTATGCGATGCCGCCCTATCGAGCACGATCGACAGCCACTGGTTGCTGAGCCGCTCCGACAGCCGATTCTGGCCCTGACGGGCCGCGAGGTTGTCGAGATCCACCCAGGCGAGCGGCTGGTCCTGTTCGGCACACGAGAACACCGCGCGTGTGCGTAGGCCCGTGGCCGGGTCGATCTGCCACTGCAGGCACTGCGCGCACACCCCCTTCATCATGCATTGCATGGGGCTGCCGACGGTCGCTATGGCCTTCACGCCTGGCTTGAAAAGCGGCTGCAACGTCCCCTTCAGGGCCGTCTGGAAGGCCTTCAGGAGCCCCGTCGACCCCATGACCAGGATGCGGTCGACGGCCGACAGCGGGGGGGCGTCGGCCGGCAGGTCGAGCCCGCCCTCGGCATACTGCGTAAGCAGGGCCACCATGTCGGTGGCCTCGACCGAGCGGTCCTGCGGGCGACGCGTTGCGATACGGGGACCCTGCGCCGTGCACCATATAATCTGGTCGGCGGCCTCCTCGAGACCGTCCTGGTTATCGAGCTCCGAGGCCTTGGCGAACGCCGCGACGTAGACCACGCGATTACCGGCGGCGCGCAGCGCCGGGCCGATGTCGAGCATGACCGCGGCCCCCCAACGCCCGGCCACCACCAGGATCGTCTGTCCCGACGGGATGTCGGTCGGCGAGCCGGTGGGGCCCATGAGGATGAGCGGGTCGCCGGGCTGCAAGGCCCCGGCGACGCGCGCGCCCGCGCCCCACTGCAAGACCATGAGGCGCACGCGGTCCTCCTCCACGCCCGTCCCGCTCACCGTGATCACCGGTACCTGCAGGCGGGTATTGGCGACGATCGGGCTTCGCGACTCGAAGGTCTGCAGCCGAAAGAACTGGCCGGGCCGGAAATTGCGGGCGGCCATGGGGGCCTTGATCCAGATCTCCGCCACCGCCGGGTTGGACTTGTCGATGGCCACCACCCGCGGCTCGAAAAGATCGCCCATGCGCCCAAGGAACACCGCCGGCGACTCCTCGACTGCCGGTCGCGGCATGGCCTCGAGCGCCGCCATGACCTGCGGGAAGGCGCTCTTGCTCGAGGCCACCGCCTTGACCACGCTGCCATGAAAGGCGGCGTGGGTGTCGCCCAAAAAGCTCACGCGATAGGCGCCCTTCTCATAAGAGGTAAAGGGCCCGGTCTCCGGGGCCTTGCAATGCGGCGCCACCTGCACCGCCTGCAAGTGGTCCCCATGCGCGACATGGCCCTCGAAGTGATCGCCGTCGAGCACGAAGGTGCCCGGATATTCCCGCTCATAGATGGTGTTGGGGACCGTTCCGGCGGCCACCAAAACCGTGCGCGCCGGGAGCTTCACCTCTTGATCGCCAGTCACCCAACGGCCTTCCACCTCGCGCATGCGCCGCAAGACCAATGCCTGGACATGCCCGTAGGCATCGAGATCCGCACGCATCGGATCCAGACCCTCGGCGTAATACAATCCCTCCTGCAAGGCCTTGATCAACTCCTCGTGATTGCGCGTATAGGCGGGCGAATTGTTCATGCCCTTGCGGTAGGCAAGCGTCACCCCGCCCCATGAGCGCAACAGCGGTATGAAGTTCGGGGCCTCGCCGGCGCGCTCGGCGCGTTCCCGTTCGGCGCGCACTGCCCGGCCATGGGCCAGGAACTCATCCAGGATGCCCTCGTCCTCGGGCGGCAGACCCTTGCGCACCACCTCCACCCCGAGGGCCTCGACCATGGTCTCGTAGCGGGTCAGGATCTTGCTCACCTGCTTCACGTAATAGGTCTGGACCTCGGTCGCGGTATCGACGGCGGTGAGCCCGCCGCCTATGACGACCGCCGGGAGCCGCACCTGCAGGTTTGCGAGGCTCGTGTCCTTGCCCGCGCCCGTAAGCTGCAGGGCCATGAGAAAATCACTCGCCTGACGCATGCCGCGGGCGAGACTGTTGGTCATGGGTATGACGCGCGGCAGGCCGGCGCCGGTGGCGATACAGATGTGATCGAAGCCGAGCGCCCAGGCATCATCGACACGCACCGTCCCGCCAAACCGCACGCCCCCCGTGATACGCAGGCGCGCGCGCCGCGCGAGGCTTAGGTAGATGAGCTTCAGGAAGTTCTTGTCCCAGCGCACCGTGATGCCGTATTCGGCGACCCCGCCAAAACCGAGCAGGATGCGCTCATCGAGGTCCTCGGTCAGCTGCCTCCAGGACGATACGGGACCGGCCACGATCGCCTCGGGCAGCGGTTCGATCTTGAGCCCGTCGATGCCAAGCACCGCGCAGCCGGCGCGGCTCAGATAGTGGGCCATGGTGAAGCCCGCCGGACCCATGCCTACCACCAGCACCTTGCGGCCGTTGTCGATGCCCGGGAGGGGGTCGTGCTGGAGCAAGGGGTTCCAGCGCAGCAGCAGATCGTAGATCTCGACACCCCAGGGGAGATCGAGGACATCGGTAAGCACCCGCGTCTCGATCTGCGGGATATTGACCGCATCCTGCTTCTGATAGATGCAGCCCTTCATGCAATCGTTGCAGATCCGGTGCCCGGTGGCCGGGACCATGGGGTTGTCGATCATGACCATGGCGAGCGCGGCGATATTGAGGCCGTCGCGGCGCAGAAGATTCATCTCCGAGATCTTTTCTTCCAGGGGACAGCCGGTGAGGGTCACGCCGAGGGGATCGACCTTCAGGCCGAGCTCGGGGACACCCTTTTTCTCGGGAAAACCCTTCGAGCAGAAGTCACCGTCGTGGTCATGACAGTACAGACAATAGTGGGCCTCGCTCTGGATGTGACGCGCATCCATGCGTAGATCGGTCAGATGGAAGCCATCGCGGCGCCGGAACCCGGCCTGCGGCCCCTCGGCCATATCGACGCCGTAGCGCTCGATGCGGTTCACGGGCACGAGATGCGTGTGGTCCACGCGCTCGGGGAGCACAAAGCTCGCCCAGCCCGAGAATTGGGCACGGATGTCGCCATCGTTCAAGACCATGGCGCACCATTGCGTAAGACGCGTAATCTCGGTCTCGAAACCCTTTTCGTCGGCCAGCCACTCCTCGCCTAAGCGCGCGATCGCCCATTCCCGATCGGAAAGCGGCAGGCCGCGTTTGCGCGCCTCGTCATCGAGCCAGGCATTGAGATCCGCGAAGCTTTGCGGGAAGTCCCCGCGGTAACGCCGGGCCCGGCGTTGCACGAACTGCTTCTTGAACTGCATGACGCCGTCATGGCTTACGGTCACGCCATGCAGGGCCGCCACCTCGCCCTCGATCCCAAAAAGCTCAGCCATGAACGCATCGATATGCGCGGCCACCGCCAACAGGAAGGCACTATGGGCCACCGCCGACTCGGCAACAGCCCCGGCACGGAAGGCGCGCAGGCGCGCCGCAAGCTCGGCGTCGCGCGCCTGGACATGCTCCAAAAACTCGCCATCGAGGCGGGCAAGCCCCTCGCGCGGGAAAAGATCCTCGTAACGCCAGCCGCGCGCCAAGCGCAGCGTGGGCGTGGCGGAGGCGGCTTTCTGTGTATTCTCATCGACTGACATGATCCGATCTCGAAGTGGCTGTGCTATGGGCGCGCAAGGCCCGATCGTACGCGGAAGGCCCAACTGCCGTCCCCGACCCCGCTATGCTGTAGCCGTATGCAGCCCGGGACCTTGATCTGATCCCGCCCGCATGCCGCCGGCCACCCCCTAAAGATAACCCGAAACGCCACGCGCGTCACAAAGCGCGGCCATCGGGCGCGACCGCACCAGGGGCCGCCGGACAATGGCCCCCGCGACCCGGCACTTAAAGACTCGGCCGGTGCGGCACGCCGCCGGCAGACACGGGTCACGCAAATCGGGTACAGTGGGGCCCCGCGACTTGCGCCAAGCATCGCGCGTGAACACTGCCAAACCGCCTACGGACATTTTTGATGTTACGGCTGCTTGAAGTCCGACTCCCCTTGGATCACGACGAACACGCGCTACGTATCGCCATCACCCGAGCACTCCGCGTGCCGGCGGCCGAGCTGCGCTCTTACACCATCGCCCGCCGCGGCTATGATGCGCGCCAACCGGATCGCATCATGCTCGTCTACACCATCGATGTAACCACAGGTGACGATGCACGACTGCTGGCGCGTCACCATAAAGACCCGCGCATCATCGCGCGTCCCGACACCCACTACCAGCCGCCGGTGTCTGCATCGCGGCCGCCGCACCCGCGGCCGGTGGTCGTGGGCCTCGGGCCCGCCGGCCTATTCGCGGGACTCTTACTTGCCCAGATGGGCCTTTGCCCCATCATCCTAGAGCGCGGCAAGCCAGTCCGTGCACGCACCGCGGATACCTTCGGCTTGTGGCGCGGGAAGGTGCTGAACCCGGAGTCGAATGTGCAATTCGGCGAGGGGGGCGCCGGGACCTTTTCCGACGGCAAGCTCCATAGCCAGATCAGCGACCCCCATCACTACGGGCGCAAGGTCCTGGAGGAGTTCGTGCGCGCCGGCGCGCCCCCCGAGATCCTCACGATCAGCAAGCCCCATATCGGCACCTTCCGCCTGGTGGGGGTCGTCGAGCGCATGCGCGCGACCATCGAGGGGCTGGGCGGCGAGGTGCATTTCGAGAGCCGAGTGGTCGACATCGACCGGACGGGCGGGGCCGTGCGCGGCCTCATGCTCGCCGACGGCCGCAGCCTCGAGGCCAATCACGTCATACTTGCCATCGGCCATAGCGCGCGCGACACGTTTGCCATGCTGCACGACCGCGGGGTGTTCCTGGAACCCAAGCCGTTTGCGATCGGCCTGCGCATAGAACACCCGCAGTCCCTGATCGATCGCTGCCGTTTCGGGCGCCACGCCGGCCACCCCCTGCTCGGGGCCGCCGACTACAAGCTCACCCATCGCACCTTAGGCGGCCGCTCGGTCTACAGTTTCTGCATGTGTCCGGGCGGCACGGTGGTGGCCGCGGCCTCCGAGCCGGGGCGGGTGGTCACCAACGGCATGAGCCAGTATTCGCGGAACGAGCGCAACGCCAATAGCGCGATCGTGGTGGGCGTCACACCCGCCGACTTCCCCGGCAACGACGTCCTCGCCGGGGTGGCCTTCCAACGCCATTGGGAGGAGCGGGCCTTCATCCTTGGCGGAAAGACCTATGAGGCCCCGGCCCAGCGTCTTGCGGACTTCCTCGCCGGACAGCCGAGCCAGGGGCCGGGCGATGTCGTCCCCTCCTATCAGCCCGGGGTCCGCTTCGGCGACCTGAGCGAGGCTCTGCCCGCCTACGCCATCGACGCCCTACGCGAGGCCCTGCCGGCGTTCGCGCGCAAGATAACCGGCTTTGCGCTCCCTGATGCGGTCTTGACGGGCGTCGAGACGCGCACATCCGCGCCGATCCGCATCACTCGCAACGACGATCATCAAAGCCGCAACACCCGCGGCCTCTACCCCACCGGCGAGGGCGCGGGCTACGCCGGCGGCATCCTGTCGGCGGCGGTCGACGGCATCAAGGCCGCCGAGGCCGTGGCCCGATCGCTGGCCGCGGGCCACACCGCCGGCCGATAGGGATAAGGAGACACCGCGACCGTCGGGATGACCAGGCGACAATGGCAAAGGCCGGCCGCCCAGGGGGCCCTCATGCCGTCAGATATTCCCGCACGAGCTTGCGCGCGATGGAGCCGGCCCTTCACGGCCATCGCGCTCAAGACAAGTCGCGCCGCCAGCGCCCGGATGGTCAGCCCCGCGAAGTCCCGCAAAAGCACCACCTCGCGGTAATGGGCGGCTAGCGATTCAAGGGCGTGCACCAGATCGACGCGCAAGACCTCGTCGGGACAGGTAGCCAGCCACTCCTCCATGCGTGCCTCGTCCAAGGCATCGAGCCCGAATAGGCGTCGCTCCAGACGCCGACATTCACGCCGCACAATGGTAAAAAGCCACCCCGGAAAGGCCGCCAGCGCGCGTAGCGAGCGCAGGCGGCGGGAGAGGATAAGGAGCGCCTCCTGCACCGCATCGTCGACATCACTGATCAGGCAATGGCGATAGGCGTAACGCCGGACATCCGGGTGGCAGGCGCGCAGCAGATGATCAAGCACCGCCGCATCGCCCTCCTGCGCGGCCGCGATCACTGGCGCCAGTGTCCGTGTATCGATCATGGTACCTTCGGCCTCGATTCGCGGCCGCCACGCCCCGCCAGTCGGCGGCCGGCGAGGGCACAGGCCGGACAGAACCCCAATAATCCGCTCAGCGCGAGCCCCATCGCCCCCACCAGGATGCCCACACCCCAAAGGCCGCCGACCTCCGCCAGGCCGTAACCGGCCAGCGCGACGCCCGCGCCCAGACGGAAAATGCGCTCCCATGCTGGCACATTCTTGACGTAGATCATCTCCGCCCCTCCGACGTCCCCGACGGGACCTATCGACAGCCAAGAGGCGGCGGCAAGCGCTTTGAATGCGCGCCACGCCACGACAGCCTTTAGACCCGCCTCGGCCGCGGGAGGCCCCCACGCGCATAAACCTACGCCCACGATAGACAGCGTGGTTATGGTCCATCCTTGCGACTTGGCGGGATGATGTTGCGGCAGGCTACCGACCTGTCGGCGACAGGGACCACTGAAGCGGCCATGGCGCGTGGCGAAGGCCACGGCGGCTGCGCGCAAGCGCGCGCCACCAAAGGGGAGGTCGAATGATTTGCGAGACGGCGCCCCGGGGCGATATAGGATCCAGGCGAGGCCTATAAAGGCATCCGGAAGTTGACCCGGCGGCCGCCGTGGCCATCCGGGACACCCATGTTCTGGACAAGCCCGCCGAGGCGCAATCCGCGGCCACGCACATCCCCTGTAAAGGAAAGATCGCCGGCCGCAAGACGGTAGCGGCCGCGCCCGGTCACGCGCAGCGGACCTGTCAAGGTGCGGACATGGTAAGACAGCGTCTGGCTTGCGAGCACGAAGCGCGCCGTATAGCTCCCCAAGGGATTTACCGGGGCGCTCACGAGCGCCGCCCGCTCCCAGGTCAAGGTCCCCTTACCCGACGGATGCGGCCCCCATACAAGTCGATGGGCGTGAAGCGTCAGATTGCCGCCCGGCCCGAAGTCTTGCGCGGCCGGAACCAGCGCGGCCAGCGTCCCGGCGGGCGCTGTGACGGCAAGATCCGAGAACACACGGATCTTCCGCCCGACGGCTACGCGCATGTGCCCCCGCACGGCACCGGCAAAATGCAGATCATAGCCCGCGCGGCCGTCGATCAGGGCCAATGGCGTGAACCGAAAACGGACACGGCTCAGGGGATCGGCCCCGCTGTTCGTGGACACGAACAGCGCCAGGCGTCCATCCCATATCGTGCCATGAATGTCGGCGATGCGCAGGGACGTCGGTAGGCCTTCGACGAGATCCGACAACACCACGCGCGCAGGTGCGGTCACCAGCAAAAAAATCCCGTAGGCCCCGAGCGCCAACAGCCCATATAGAACCTTGCGCTTCATCCGTGCGCGGCCAGCGTCACCGACCCACTCACAAGCCCCACGCCGGATGGCGCGAGCTCGACGCGCGCGGACTCGACGCCGCGTGCGCCCAGGTCCGCGAGAAAGCGCACCAAGGCGTTGAACGGGACCTTGGTGAACACCGCCTCGGCCTTATGCGCGCCGCGCGGCGACAACTCACCGAGCGCACCGCCGATGGCCGCGGCCTGCGCGCGCTGTTCAATGAGACTCAAAAGCCCCGTGCCCGTGGGCGCATGCCCGGCATGCGCGCGCAACGAGCGCACCATGGAGGACTCCTGGCGCATGACCGCGAGTGCCGCCCGTTGCCGGGGCAACACATGCTGCCAGTGGGAGACACGCGAGGCCACGGGCCGCCAGACGATGGCGTAGAACAGTAGCGGCGCAATCATAAGGGCACCGAGGAGCATCAAGCGGCGCTCCTTTTCACTGCGCGCAAGCCACAGCGACTGCGCACGAGATACCGCCGACGTAACGGCCTTCATGGGGATCTCCTTGTAATCGTGACCAGCGCCTGGACGCCGCCCTGGTGGCTCATGGCGTGCGTCACGCGCACGGCAAGCCCCGCGTGCGCGAGATTCTGTTTCAAGGCGGTGAGGGCACCGAAATTGGCGAGGCGCAGCGCGCATCGGACCTGCCCGTGGCGATACTCAAGACGCGTAAGATCGCCAGGCGCGAGCCCCGCGAGCGCCGGACTCGCGGCGGTCAGGATCGCGAGAAAGCCCTGCGCGGCACCGCCCGCGCGCGCCGCCAGCCGCGCCACACCCTGACGCATCTGCCGCGCCGGATCAAGCACCGGGGCATTGGGAAAGTTCGTACTGAAAAGTGAGCTCATCTGCGCATGGACGCGCGCCTCCTCATGCGAAAACTTGACCCAATCAAACATGGTGCGGGCGAACCCAAGCGCGATAATCAAAAACAGAGCAATGAAGGCCGGCCGCAATGCGCGCAGCGCGGCGATCCCGCCCGCGCTCACCGCGCCGCCGGTCTCCCCGAGACGAAAGGGTGGCGTCTCGCCCGCGGCTATGGGCCGTGGGTCCGCAACGACCGGGATACCGAGTTCCGTCGCGATCAACACCCGCAAGGCCTCATCGCCCCCGAACAATACGATCGCATCCGGCACGGTCTCGGTCTTCGCGGCCTCCTCCATGGCCTGACGGAGGGCCGCGGGGACCCTGGTCAGGGGGCTTGCCGCCCCAAAGCCGCTATAAGGTCCAGTGCGCACCGCCCATTGGCCGTCGCTGAAATGACACGACCAGCTGCCCGCGCGATACGGGAGCGCCAGGGTCACCGGGCAAAAGGTCGCGCCAAGCCGCGCCTCGTCGATTGCCTTGCGCCACGCCGCCAGCCGCTCCTTGGCGGTCACCGCCACAAAGATTCCGGCACCGGTCTCGCGGTGGGAAAACGCCAGGGACTCGGGATCCGCGAGCAACTGTTCCTCGAGGAGATAGGGCAAGGCCTGTGCCAGACGCCCGCGAGCGCGCCCCGGCCACTGTGCGACCGTGAGCAGGGTCTCGACGGCCGGAGTCCAGACGCGGATCGTGGCTCGGCGGGCCGCCTCCGGGAGCGCGTCCAGGGGTCCACGGCCGGTCTCGCCATCCGGACCGCGCCACTCGACAGCGGGATCCTCGGGATAGGCCGGCGTCAGAAACACGTCCCACGGCTGCGCCCCCGGGGCGCGCAGCCATGCCTGCGCCTGTTCGCGCCATTTGCCGAACCTTGGGCCCGAACCGGCGAAACCGCCGATGCCGACGCGCCTAAAGCCCTCTAGGTGTGTGTATGCGTGATCCGACGATGCTCCCATAACGCCTCCTGCCACAAGATAACGGTCGTCTGGCCGCGCACCGCGCGGTATAAGAGCGCCCGTCGGCGCATGACGAGGCCGCCGAAGCGGGCGGTCACATGCGCCAAAAAATAATTCGTCTGCACAGCTGTCTGATAGCTTGGCTGCACACCCTGAGGAAGGGCCTGCTGGAATGCGGCAGTGCTGGCAAACGGCGTGCGCAGCGCCTCATCACCCAGGATCTGGGCCTGCTTTATGGTCAGGCCCGGGCACAGGGCCGCCAGCACCAAGGCCGGCGCGGTGTCGACGTTGACAGGCGTCGCGAGCGGCAAGGCCGTGATATAAGGCCGCAACTTGTGCACGATCTTGGCGCTGAAACCCTTCACGAGACGCAGTTCACTCACCCCGCTCAAGGGCTGACGGCCGGCCCGGTACGGCGTGCGGCGGCCCAGATATACGGAGTCGAAGCCACCCCCCGGCGAACCCGGCGGGATCTCCCACGCCACCACCGCCTGCGCGAGCTGCGGGTTCAGGCCGACTAATTGCAGGAGCCGCGTGAACACCGCGAACGCGGTCGGTACCTCTTTACCCGCCACCACGAGATCATTCAGGTTGAAGCGTCCTTGCGGGTCCAGAAGCCGCGCATGTACCGTGCCACCGGCCACCGGGAATCGCGGCAGCGGCTCTGCCCACCGCTCGGTCAGATCATCGATCTGATCATGGCGCCCTTCGAGGGTCGCCTCCACGGCGGCGAGCCTAAACGCCCCATCCATGGCCGCATGCGCCTGCGACGACGCGCGGACATTGGCGCTTTCCTTGAACCACACCGACTCGCCGCGCATGAGCGCTGCGGCGATAATGGCCGTCAGCGCCACCACTAGGAGCGCCACGATAAGTGCAAGGCCGCGTTCGCTTCTCATCGGCCGACCGCAAACAGCCAGCGAATGTGCCGCCCATCCTTCAAGGTAAGCACCACCTTCACCGCCGCCGGATCCGCGGCCGGCTGGCCGGCGAGTGGCCAGGTGCGCACGTACAGGCCGTTGGATGCCAAGAGCCGTACATGGAAGCTCCGTACACCGCGCATCAAAACCTCCTTGGCCCGGCGCTCGCCGGGGGCCCGATCCAGGACCGCCCACCGCCGCCATATCAGCCGCCCATGCATGACCGTGTAATCGACGCGCCGCAGATCGCTTGCCGGACCCGCACCGAACGGCGGCGTGCCGCCCGTCGTGAAATTGAGGCGCACCCCGCGGCCCATCCGGCGCACCTCGAATGCCGGCACCAATGTCCCCGCGCCGTCACGCACCGGCCGCCCACGCGCCTGAGCCAGGTCATTGGCCAGCCGGTAATAGGCAAGCCCGCGCGCCTGCCAGCGCACGCGCACGCTCTTTAGCTGCGCGCGAATCGCCATCGCGCGGTCAAGACCGGTGTAGGCGATCGCCCCGACGATGGCGAAGATCGCGATCGCCACGAGCATCTCGAGCAAGGTAAATCCGCGGCTTCGCGTCATGGCTTGCGCACGAAGCCAACAAGCCGCATCAAGACCTGCGACCGCCGCGCACGGCGGATCGTGATCCGTACCCGCCGGATCTCCGGCAATGGCGTCGCCATAACCTTCGTCACTATCCGAAACCGCCGACCGTCCTCGCGCTCGCGCGTATGGCGCCGCCCCAGGGGCGGCCAATGAACGATGGCCTCCACGCGCGTCAACCGGTTCTCGGCTACCCACAGCGCCAACGTCCGGTCCCGCAGGGCGCCGGCGGTCGTGATCGCGCCCGTCACGTTACGCATGACCGCCGCCAGCGCGATCGCCAGGATAAAAAGCGCGACCAGCACCTCGAGCAGCGTGAACCCCGCGCACCTAGCTGCGCGCCAGGCCTTTGATATGCCCATCATCATTGCCTGACACAAGAAAACGCCCGTGGCTCGTCACGATCTCGCAATGAAATGTGCGCCCAAGACCGCTTGGCGTGAACATCACGACGCGCCTTTTCCCGAAACCCTTCAGCACCGCGCCCGTCGGCAGTCGTCGCGCTCGAAACAACGCACCCTTGATGGCCGCGAAGCGCCCGTGACCGTTGAGCCGTTGAAAATCATATCCGTGGGTCGTGAAGTCCACCCGATACGGCCGTCCGGTCACAATCGCCTGAGTACGCGCCGCCTGGAGAAGCGCCACGAGACGCGCGCCCTCGTGACGCGCGGACACCCCGACGTCGCGACCAAGGCGCGGCGCAATCACGCCTAGCATAATGCCGATCAAGACCAGAATGATCAGGACCTCAAACAGCGTGAACCCGCGGCAGTTCGTTAGAGTTGCCATGACCCGATGACGTCCTTCATGCCATGCCCCTTACCGTGCGGCCCGTAGCTAAAGACATCCACGCGCCCATGAATTCCTGGATTCAAGTACTGGTACGGCCGCCCCCAAGGATCGACGGGCAGGCGCGGGAGATAGCCGCCGGTACGCCAGTCGGACGCGGCCGGGCCCGAGTCCGGCTTCTGCACCAGGGCCTTCAGGCCTTGCTGCTGGGTCGGATATTGGCCGTTGTCGAGACGATAGAGCTTTAGAGCGCTCACGATCGAGCGGATATCATTCTTGGCCGCCACGATACGCGCCTGATTGGGGCGATTCATGATCTTCGGGACAATCACCGCCGCCAGGATCCCTATGATCACCATGACGACCATGACTTCGATGAGGGTAAAACCACGCGATCGCAGACTCTTAGGCATAAGGTTCACTTGATAAGTTGGTTCATATCGAATATCGGTAGAAGGATGGCGAGCACGATGAACAGCACCATTCCCCCCATGACCAGGATCAATACTGGCTCGATGAGACTCGTGAGCGCCGTCACGAAGCTCTCCAGTTCACGCGTCTGGGCCTCGGCGGCACGCGCTAGCATGGTGTCCAGGGACCCGCTCGCCTCGCCGCTGCTGATCAGATGAATCACAAGCGGCGGGAATAGTTTGGCCCGCCCTAGGGAACGGCCAAGCGAGCCACCCTCGCGCACCTGGCGCTTGGCCTCCTCGACGGCCATCTGCATCGGCAGATTGGTCACCACATGCAAGGCGGTGTCGAGCGCCGCCAAAAGCGGAATCCCGGAACTCGTCAGGATCCCGAGCGTGCTTGCAAGCCGCGCGGCATTCAGGCTGCGGATGAGCCGCCCAAGCAGTGGCACCCGCAGCAAAACCCTCTGCCAGGCGACACGCCGCTCGCGCTTGCGCAGCAACCACTGGCCGATAAGCACGACGGCAAGCGCGCCGGCCGGCCACAACACGCCGCCTTTCTTGGCGATATGGCTGATGGCGATCAGGGTCCGCGTGGCCCAGGGAAGCGGCGCGCCGCTATCGACAAATACCTGGGCGATCTGCGGCACGACATACACGAGGAGCCCCCCGACGATGGCCACGGCGACGATACTGACAAGCGCCGGGTAGAGAAACGCCACCCATACCTTCTGCGTCAATGCCTGACGCTGCTCAGTGTAATCGGCCAACCGCTCCAGGATAACCGGGAGTTTTCCGGACTGTTCGCCGGCCTCCACGAGGTGCCTGTAGAGGGGCGGAAAGGAGCCCGGAAAATCCCCAAGGGCCTGCGCCAAGGGCTGCCCCTCGCGCACCTTAGTGCGTACCGCCGCAAGGATCTTTCGGGCGCGCGCCGACTCGCTTTGTTCGGTCAGGGCGTGCAGGCTCTCCTCGATCGGCAGGCCCGCGCGCACCAAAGTCGCAAACTGGCGCGTGATAAGCGCAAGCTCCGCGGCCTTGAGACCGCCCTGCCAGCGGAACGCCCGCCGTTCGCTACGCTCCTTGCCGATCGGCGCGACCTTGACGGGTATGAAGCCCTTTTCGCGCAGAAGGCCGCGGACGCGCCGCTCGGCATCGCCCTCCATGACCCCTTTGACAGCGCGTCCATCGCTGTCTAGTGCCTCATATTCGAATGCCGCCATAGTCAGTCACGGGAGACCCGCATAACCTCTTCGGTGGTGGTACGTCCCTCGGCCACGACCCGCAGGCCGTCTTGATGGAGTGTCCGCAGGCCGCGCGAGAGCGCCGCCTCGCGCAGACGCGCCTCAGCCGCGCGGTCGTGAATCATGGCCTTCAAGGAATCGTCGACGGTGAGCAGCTCGTAGAGGCCGGTACGCCCCTGAAATCCGGTCGAGCCGCACGCCGGACAGGTCTTGCCCGCGATCTGCGCTTGCCCATGACAGGTCCCGCACAAGGTGCGCACGAGACGCTGCGCCAGGATTCCAAGCAGGGTCGATGCCACGAGAAAGGGCTCTATGCCCATATCGACCAAGCGAGTGACGGCCCCCACTGCGTCATTGGTGTGCAAGGTCGCAAGCACCAAGTGACCGGTCAGGCTTGCCTGCACGGCAATCTGGGCGGTCTCGAGGTCGCGAATCTCGCCGATCATGACGATGTCCGGGTCTTGCCGCAAAATCGAGCGCAGCGCCCGCGCGAAGGTCAGATCGATCTTTGGGTTAACCTGAATCTGGCCCACCCCATCGAGCTCATATTCGACTGGGTCTTCGACAGTCATGATGTTCGAGGTGTGCGTATTGAGCTCGCCCAGTGCTGAATAAAGCGTCGTAGTCTTGCCCGAACCGGTGGGACCGGTCACAAGAAAGATCCCATGCGGCTCATTGATGAGCCCGCGCAAGATCGCAAGCGTGTCGTCCGGCATCCCCAAGGCGCCCAGATTCAGGCGCCCCGCCTGCTTGTCCAGAAGCCGCATCACCACGCGCTCGCCATGCGCGGTCGGAACGGTGGAAACACGCACGTCGATCGGCCGGCCGGCCAACCGCAGGGTGATGCGGCCATCCTGAGGCAGGCGCTTTTCGGCGATATCAAGCCGTGACATGATCTTTATGCGCGATACCAAGACCCCGTGCGCAGCCTTCTGGGGTTCTATGACATCGCGCAGCACCCCGTCCACCCGGAAACGCACCAAAGATCGCGTCTCGAACGCTTCAACGTGAATATCCGACGCCTGCTCGCGCACCGCCTGCGTGAGCAACGCGTTGATCAGGCGCACGACCGGGGCATCGCCCTCGCTTTCCAGAAGGTCCTGAGTCTTCGGCAGATGCTGCGCGAGCTCGGCCAGATCAAGCTTGTCGTCAAGGTCGCCCATGATCTGCTGGGCCTGCGACATGTCGCGCGCATAACCGGTATTGAGCGCCGCTAGAAACGTCTCTTCGCCCACGGTATTGAGCTTGAGCGGCCGGCGCAGCACGCGCTCAAGTTCCGCCAGGACCGCCCCCGGAACCTGCGCGCGCTGCCAGACCAACACCTCGTCGCCGGCAAGCCCCACGCTCATCACGCCATAGCGCTTGGCAAAGTGGTAGGGCAACTTCGCAACCCACTCCTTATCCAAAGGATGTTCGATCACATCAGCCACGGGCGGCTCCCACGGGCGCTGTACCCTTGTGCGCAATAGGCCTTCCTGTCTCAGCCGCGGGCTCCTTTAGGGGCGCCAGGTGCGGCTGATGGTAATTTGGCAATATCACCGATTGCGAAAACCGTACCGCATCCTCCTCAGCCTGAATCATGGCGTAGCGGGAGGCCGTGAACCCCTCGCTTTGTTCGCTGTCGCGCACGATGACCGGCTTCAAAAACACCATGAGATTAGTTTTTTTCTTCACGCGCTGGCGGTACCGAAACAAGTTTCCAATCCACGGTATGTCGTCCAACAATGGCACGCCCTGCCAGTTGTTCTCGACCTCATCACTGATGAGTCCGCCTAGAACTATGGTCTTGCCATTTGCGACGATCACCGTGGTCTTGAGTTCTCTTTTGTTAGTAATGAGGTCGATTGCACCGGAAAGATTTGGCGCTATGCTCGACACGTTTTCATAAATCTGCATCTTGATATTGTTACCGGCAGTTATTTGCGGCTTGATCTTTAGCGTAAGGCCGACGTTCTTACGCTCGACCGTCTGAAATGGATTGACGCCCACTGTACCTACGGTTCCCGCCGTGGAGTAGCTTCCGGTTATGAACGGCACATTCTGGCCGACCATGATCTTTGCCTCGGTATTGTCGAGCGTCAAAAGATCCGGGGTCGACAATACATTTACGCCGGAGACCGACTGCAAGGCGCGCGCAAATGCCGACAGACCTACGACCGTTTGTCCGCCAGCGAGCTTAACCGTACCGCTTATAAAGCCAAGCGCGAGGCCCGCGTCATTGGCGAGGCTAGACGGACTTGCGGCGGTCGAAACAATGCCTGAGCCCGTCAACGGAAAATTCGTGATGCCGCCGACGGCGCCGCTTCCGGCCGGGGCCGCGCCCGCCCACTGCACGCCAAGCTCCGCGCTATTATCGACCGTAACCTCGGCTATAAGTGCCTTCACAAAAACCTGTGCGCGCCGTATGTCTAGCTTTGATATCACCGCGCGCAGGCTGTCGTACACGGCATTGGGGGCGTTTATAATGAGCGCGTTGATGGACGGATCGGCTTGAACAAGCGAGGCCTTTATGGCGCGCGCCGAGACGCGGCTGCGGGCCATGGGTTGTCCTGGCGGCACGCCCGGCGCAGACACCGGCATAATCGGCCCGCCCTGGCTTTTCCCCACGCCCTTCGCCTCCCCCTGTAAAAGGCCACGCAGGATCTTTGCGATCTTGGAGGCGCGGGCGTTTTTGAGATACACCACATGCGTAGTCCCCCCGCTCGCTCCGCGCGCATCGAGTCTGCGAACGAGCGCCTCGATGAATCGGCGCTTTTTCGCGCTCGCGGTCCGCACGAGCAGGCTATTGGTGCGCGTGTCCGGAACGATATAAACGGGGCTGTAGTTGCCGCTTGGCGTGCCCGCGGCGTTAGGCAATTGGGCCTCGCCCAGGCGCACGAGCAGATTGGCGATGTCGACCGCAGACGCGTAACGCACCGGAACTATGGCGATGGGCGCGCGCATCTGCGCCTCTATACCATAAACGATGCGCAAGAGCCTGCGGATATTATCCGCATCATCGGTAACGATCAGGGTATTGGTGGGCGCATAGACGGATAGAATCCCCGCGCTTGACATCAAGGGCCGCAAAAGAGGCATGACCTGCGCCGCCTGGCCCTCCGCGATCGGTATAATCTGGGTCACCAGTTGATCGCCGCCATGCGGCCAATAGCCACTGACCGGCGCCGACTGGCGGGCGTTGGCTTGGGGCAACACCTTGATCACGCCGCCCGGGCCCGCGACTGCCGTGAATCCTTGCGCCTTCAAGGCGCTCACAAAAATCTGGTAGGCAGCTTTTACGGATACGGGCGTTGTCGATATGATCGTCACCTTCCCCTGCACTCGCGGATCGATCAGGAAATTTTTGCCGGTAAGTTCGGCGACCGTGCGAATTACGGCACGAATGTTGGCGTTATTGAAATTAAACAACATCTTGCCCGGCGGAATCTTGCTAGACGTGCTAACGCCTGTCGAGGCGGTCCCGGCCGCGGCAGGCGCCGTATCCGGACCCAGCACTGGGTGCGACTGCGGCTTAGCCGCAAGTGCGGTACGCGCCCCCACGATGGGATGCTCCGCGCTTAAACCAATCCGCTGATTCGCGGCCTCCGCCGACGATTGCAAGGACGCCACCAACAGCGCTACAGCGATCCCCATCCATGACCGGCTAGCGCGCGACCGGCTGCATACCCACTTACCCATCGGTAATCCGTCCTTAGAAATAATATCCACCACACAAACGGACTCATGGGGCTTGCATCGTGTACTGAAAGACCTTCATGTGTCCGTCGCGCGCCACATCCACTGTGACATCGCCACTTTTGGCTCCAGCTATGTAGGCGCTGACCGCCGCGCCCAGTGAGTTTACGGGCTGTCCATTTACCTCCTCGATAACATCTCCTTGATGCAGGCCAAGACTCGCAAATGCCGGCGCGGGCGCGCCCTTGACCAGCACGCCCCCATCCGGTCCGGGCACCAGCCACGACTTTAAAGTCGCATTCGACACGCTCGCAAATGCCGATACCAATGATGGCTTTACACGGATTGTAACGGCGGGCGCCAACCCCGAGCGGTGAGACTGCACGCCCGCCGCGGCGGACGCGATCGGCATGGAGGGACTAGCCGATCCCGGCGCTACCGCGGACTTTTGGGAATACAGCAAAAGACTTTCGAGCCGGCCGTTTTGCCGCACAATGGCGCGGTTCGCGGTAACGGCCGCCAGAACCACGCCCGGAGACACGCTCATCCCGACAAGGTACGGATGCACCTTGCCGCCAGCCCCCGCAATCAGGGCCACGCCAGGATGACCCGCGACGAGCCCCGAGAGGGTCAGTGCCAGATGGCTTACCGGGATCGACGCCAACGCCGTTGTCGGGGACTGGCCGAATAAATGACTTTTCAGTAATACCCGTAGCGGTGGCGGTGCGAATCGTGCTTGCATGACAGGGGGCGACGCGAACCGCGTCGGCGACGACAGCGCCCCCCAGGTCCAGTGGGCCAGGACCGCCGCAAGGCCGATGACCGCGACGCCATTGATGACCTTTGCCATGCGCGGCTTGGCGGCAGCGGCAAGAAGCCGCCCACCGATAACCTGCCAGGACACTTTGCTCTGCTGCCATTGCTCCGTTTGCATTGGCGCATTATATCCGTCCGCCACGCGCGTCCCATCCCTGGTTTTCGAGGTATCCAAAGCGGCCTCATCCGGGCAAATACATGCCCGATGCGGTCTTCCCGCGCTTACGGGGGTTTATCGCGGCCGGATAAAAGGCTATGGAAAACCGGCCGATGGCGCGTTAAATAGCCATCAAAGCCACGCGTGCGCCGCGAACGCCCGGGTGGCCTCGGCCGAAAACTCATCCTTGAGCTTGGTTAAACGAGCGGAGATATCCGGCGCCACGCGTAGCAGATCCTGGGTAAGCGTTTTCGGCTTTTGAAAGGCCACAAGGCTGAACCCAGTCGCCACCCTTCGAAGACCATGAAACGGCACGGCACGATAAGGCCGGCGGCCGAGCCAGGCATTGGACCAAAGAACGGGCGGTGCGGCATTGGCTGTCAGAACAATGCGATTTGCCCCCGCCATTGTCGCACGCACGAGCGGGCCCTTGTTCCAGTAGCTCGAGACCAAGGTCATGCCAATCAAACCCATGGTTGCAAAAGCCCCGAGTGTCCAGAAAAGCCCGTGACGAGTAGACCAAAGAACACTGCTTTCCGGTAACGCACGCCCCCCGAGGCGTTGCGCAAGCCGTTTCATTGTTTTCATGTGTCTCTCCTTATGCTCAGCGTGCGAAACCATCCTATAGCACTCTTGAGCCCGCATAAGTCGGACCTAAGTAGGATGGGCACGCCCACCAGAAAAGGTGGTCTTAAATTATGACAGAAGAGCCCGTCCCTGTCCAAAAACGAACGGCGTCCGCGGCGCATCATGGGGCCGTTTCAAACACGGCGCGAAGACGAGCCGTGGAGATTTTTTGCCATACTTTTTGGCACGACTTTACGGTTTAGCGCGAGTTTTTACGCAATTCCTGCGCCAATCGCCACACAACAGCGCATGGCTGGGGCGTTCTTTGATCCGCATGCGCGCGGACTTCCCTATTCAATGCAGGGCGCGAGGGCTCGCGTGCTTGTCGCGGACCCGCTCATTTGATTTAATGGACGGGCCCCAACACCGGCTAATGATCGCAGACGCTTGTTCCGGTGCGGCGCGTTTAAGCGGATTCACCGGAAAGAAAGGGCATAGGCGCCGGCGGCGAACGCCAAAACAAGGGGTCCATCGATGCGCCCGCGGTCACGCAATGACCGATGCGGGATGTCGGCGATTTGCCAGACCTTAGGGACTCGTTAGCGCGTTGGTCATCGTAATTCACGGAGACCCGCGGACCTTTTTCTAGGGCGGCACGGAGCGCTGGCGCCTATCGACACTTGCAATACCTCTGGCAACCCGGGTAGCGGCGCATGGATTATCGTGGCGCCCGAAATTCGGACACTTCAACAACACGAGACGCCGACACGCATCGATCAGCCTTATGCGCCCGCCTCCTTAAAGCCTTTCCAAATTCCGGGCGGCTCGCATAGAAGGCCCTTGATGGACAGGACCTGGCGTCATGAAACGATTCGTGACCGCCAGGCCGTGGCGCTTAGAGACAAACATAAAGGGGCCGTAATGACCATAAAATCGACAGGATATGCAACTCAATCGGCAAGCGCCGAGCTACGACCTTTTACGTTCGAGCGCCGCGACCCAAGACCTCAGGACATCGTCGTCGATATTTTGCACTGCGGCATATGCCACTCGGATATCCACTCGGCGCGCAATGAATGGGGCTGGACCTCCTATCCGTTCGTTCCAGGACACGAGATCGTCGGGCGGGTCGCGGCGATCGGCAGCCAGGTCAAAGGCTTCAAGGTGGGCGACCTGGCGGGCGTCGGGTGCATGGTGGACAGCTGCCGCACCTGCCCCTCCTGTGAGGCCGGCCTGGAGCAGTACTGCGACAACGGCTTTACCGGCACCTACGGCGGCGAAGACAAGATCGGTGGAACGCCGCACCCGCTGACATTTGGCGGCTATTCCGACAGGATCACCGTGGATGAGCGTTTCGTCCTGCACATCCCGGAAAATCTCGACCCGGCGGCGGCCGCGCCGCTTTTATGTGCGGGTATCACCACTTACTCGCCGCTCAAACACTGGAACGTCGGGGCCGGCCAGCGGGTCGGCGTCATCGGGCTCGGTGGGCTCGGCCATATGGGGGTGAAATTCGCGCACGCCATGGGGGCGCATGTGACGATGATCACGACTTCACCCTCCAAGGGCGAGGACGCAAGAAGGCTCGGTGCCGACGACGTGCTGATCTCTACACAGACCGAGGCCATGAAACGGGCGCGGGACGGCTTTGACTTCCTGCTGAACACGATTCCCGTGGGTCATGATGCGGACCCCTATATGGCGCTCTTGAAGCGCGACGCAACGATGGTGATCGTCGGTTCGGTCGAGCCCTTGAAGAAGGTCGACGGGATTCCGTTGATATTCCGGCGGCGCTCTTTGGCGGGATCCTTGATAGGCGGCCTTCCGGAGACGCAGGAGATGCTCGATTTCTGCGGCCAGCACAACATCGTGTGCGACATAGAGCGCATCTCGATAAAAGACGTCAACGCCGCCTACGATCGCACGGTCAGGGGTGACGTTAAGTACCGTTTCGTTATCGATATGGGGACCCTCGGGTCCTGACGGAGGCTGCCATGATTTTGACGCGAGCGGGATCCCTGCCGTCGCAAAAAGGTTTCGCGGAGTGGTTTACCGGGACCGTCCGCATCGATCCCATTCATTCGCCAACGGGACCCTCGCGGGTGGGCGCGGCGAGCGTCACGTTCGAGCCGGGCGCGCGGTCCCACTGGCATACGCATCCCCTTGGGCAGCTGCTGTTGGTAACCGCGGGGCGCGGCTGGACACAATGCTTTGGCGAAGCGAAGGTGGAGATCCGGGCCGGCGACGTCATCTGGTGCCCTCCAGGCCACAAGCACTGGCATGGGGCCACGCCAGACACAGCCATGAGCCATATCGCCCTTCAGGAGGCCCTGGATGGCCGAATGGTCGATTGGCTGGAGGCGGTGCCAGACGATCAGTACCTGGCCTAGACATTTGCGGGGTAATTCGTCCACCCCAGGCTGCGCGGGCGCCGCAGTATCAAGAGCAGGCTTACGATAGCGCGTCGTGGCACTGCACGATTCGCGGTTATGCAAAGCGCCGGGCGCGGCAGCCACCAGCATTGGTCGCGCCCTGAGGGCGCGCGCCGCCTCAGTCATTTGTGCGCGCTTACAAACCGCCTCTTACATCTTGGAGTCCGCGCGCGAGCACTGAGGTGTCGCCGCGCGATTGCTCAGGATGCGGCCGTGCCCCGGCGCAGGGAGGTTCGCGACCCTAATGGGTGCCGGTCCCGTCGTGGCGCTCGTGAAACACCTTCTCTCCCTTGCCATGAGCAGGATTCACGCGCGTAAAGAGATCGAGGATGTGCGTCGTCCAATGGCGGATATCCAAACGGGTGACCTGCTCGCACATGCGTGCCATGCGCGCCCGCCGCTCCGCGCGCGGCATATCGATCGCCTCGTCGATGGCCCGATCCATCGAATTGCGGCTGTAGGGATTGGCGAGAACCGCGCCCCGCAGCTCGATTGCGACACCCGCGAATTCGGACAGTACGAGCACTCCGTCACTCCCCTCATTGGCCGCCGCAAACTCTTTCGCCACGAGATTCAGTCCGTCACGCAACGGCGTCACCCAACAGATATCCGCCGCGCGATAGCAGCACAAGACCTCCTCAAAGGGCATCGGATTAGTGGATAGCATGATAGGTAGCCACGTCAGTGTTCCATAATGGCCATTTATGCGCCCCACGGTCTGTTCGATCTGCTGCTGCGCGTTGCGATAGACGCGCATGCCGTCGGCCGGCGCCACGGTCGTCAAAATCAACTTCACGCGTCCGCGCAGATCCGGGCGACGCTCCAGCAGGCGATCGAAGGTTTCTAGCATCTGGTGCACACCCTTCGTATAGTCCACGCGGTTTATCGAAACGATCAGGATATCCTCCTTGATCTCTTCGCGGATCTCCCGCACCCGCGCCTGCCCGCGTTCGCTTTCGACGATCGCGCGTATAAGCTCGGGATGGGTCCCTATGGGGGTCGCATCAATATGCGTAACATGACCTTGAACCGTCACGAAGCGCGGCGCGGTGTCCTCCGTCAAGGCCGTGCCAACATTCTGCCATTCGGGGGGTACCGGGCCATCTTCCATGATCGCCGCGGGACGCAGCGCCTTGACGAGCGCGCCGAAATTGCGCGCATAGCGCGCCACATGGAAGCTCACGAGATCACAGGCGAGCAGGCTCTCCAGGATTTCCTCGCGCCAAGGGAGAATGCAGAATATGTCAGGCGCCGGGAAGGGCGTGTGATGAAAGAACGCCAACGTGACGTCCGGGCGCCGCTCACGCACAAATTTCGGAACGAGCCACAAATTGTAATCATGCACCCAGACTACCGCGCCGGGCGCTGCTTCCGCGCATGCTGCCTCCGCAAAGCGCTCATTGACGTCGCGAAATGTGGCCCAATCGGTATGTTCCGTACTAAAGGCGTAGGGAAGGCTATGGATGACCGGCCACAAGGCCTCTTTCGACGTGATATGGTAAAATTGGCGAACTTGATTACCATCGAGCGGCAGACGCGAGACCTCATAGCTCCCGTAGCTGTCCTCGACGGTAATGCGCGGCTCAAATGTCCCTTTCTTGCCGGCTGGGGCCTTTTTCCAGGCAACCCAGGTGGCGCGCTCGACGTTCCCGAAAAACCCCTTCAGGGCAGGCACGATGCCATTGGGACTTTTGTTCTCCACGAGCACCGTGCGACCGTCTACGACCTTCTCATCGTAAGGTTGACGATGGTAGACTATGACAAGCGGTGTTCCCATAAACCCCCCCTTTCGTGGAATGCCTTGAGCGCTTCCAGGACTCCGGCGGCGCCGGGCTTGGCGCTTAGATGCACGTTCGGCCGCGCGCGGACGGCATGCACCAACTCAGGCTCGCTGTTGCCAACCGCCACACCAGCAAGCCCGGTCTCGAATAACGACAAATCGTTTAGCGTATCCCCGGCAACCAACGTGCGCTCGCGCGCAAGCCCCAAGGCGGTGAGCGTCCTTAGAAGCGTCGGACCCTTGCGCACTCCAGGCGGAAGAACATCGAAATATTGGCCGTCCGAGAGCAGAACCTCGAACCCAAGTTGCTCCACGTCCGCCTGCGCGGCCATCGCCTCGACATGATCGCTGTAGTAACGCGAGACTCGCCGCCCTTCGACAACCGGCTGCTCGGTAAGCCCGGGGTAGCGCGCAAGCACCTCTGCGATACGCGCGGGCGCGTCATTAGGCCAGCGCGCATCGAGCCATGATTCTATGTCAGCGAGCGGGCACCAATCGGGCCCGGCGGCAACACTTGTACCAACATTCCCTATGACATGGTCCGGACGCACCGGCAGGCAATCCGCCAGTTCCCGCATGAACCCCAGGCCACGCCCGCTTACGAAGATCACTATAAACTCCTCGCGGCGGTCGGCTATCCAGCTATAGAGTTGGGCGCGCGCGCTTGCGCCCCCCCCGAGGAAGGTACCGTCGAGATCCGTGGCAAGCACCGTCCGTTTACAATCGGCCACCATCATCATCAATCCCCGCCCAGCAGGCGCTCGAGCGCCTGTTCCGGGGAGATCTCGCGCGCCCATAGCGCCCGGATTACCGGCGGCAAGCGCAGATCGATATCCGCATCCTGTTCGAGCATGCGCACGGCCTCAGCGGTACTGATGCCTTCGGCCACCTCGGCGGGTGGTTCATCGCCACGCGCCAGCGCCATACCCAGACGATAATTGCGCGACTGGGTGCTTGCGCACGTAAGAAACACATCGCCCGCCCCACAGCTTCCAAGCAGGGTCTCCGGGCGGCCGCCCAGGGCCACCGCCAGCTTGCGCATATCCTCAAAACCATGCGTGATGATGGCCGCGCGGGCGTTCTCGCCGAAGCCCCGGCCGGCCGCCATGCCGCAGGCAATGGCAATGACGTTCTTCAGGGCCCCGCCTACCTGCGCTCCCACGACATCGTCTGTCATCGCAACTGAAATCCCGCCGTTGGCAAGACGCGCCTTGAAGGTCTCGGCAAACTCGCAGGCCTCTTGGCTGATGGTCTTTTGGCCCGCCAGCGCCGCCATGGCGAGCGTCAACACGGTCGGTTCTCCGCGCGTGACCTCGGCGGCAAAACCGGGACCCGTCAGCACCCCGACGAGACGCCCGGCGAACACGGCATCCGCGACCTCGGTCATAAACGCGCCACTGCCTTTCTCGAGTCCCTTGCTCGCAAAAAGCACCGGGGCCTCGCCTGGCAGCAGCGGTTCGATGCGTCGCGCCATCGCGCGCAAGGCGCCGCTCGGCACCGCCATAACCACCACTTCAACACCGCGCACCGCGCACGCAAGATCGGTAGTGGCGCTCAGTCCTTCCGGGAGCTGGACATCGGATAGGTAAGCCGGATTACAGTGCCGCTCGCAGATCGAAGTCACCACGCGCGCCTGACGCGTCCAAAGGTTCACGGAGTAGCCGCCACGCGAAAATGCCGCCGCAAGCGCCGTACCCCAGGCCCCCGCGCCGATCACGGCCGCCAGTGGCGGATGCGCGCCGTTTTCGATCCGCTTATCGCGCAACGATGGTGAATGTTCGATTTTCATATGGCTTAGGCTTACCTTCAACCGCAATATGACGCCGCTTTCGGGACGCAGAAATACTTTTGACGATCAGGAGGGCGTGCCGCAATGGCATGCCAGAACACCATCAACGACGAGTGAGATCAGAATACCCGTAAAAAATGTCCAAACAAGATCGCCTCTTGCACTGTAAAGAGGAAATGAAGGAAACGCGCGGAATGAGTTTTAAGCGCGTTTGAGGGGATCATGATATCACATAGAGGCCGACCATAACACCCGCATCGGAAGTCGGCGCGCATCGCCAGCGCCAATTGCAAGGCAATTTTCTTACCGACTTGTATCATTATTAGATACATCTATATGGAATAACGGCATTATCGTGTTCATCATGATAGAGGTTTACTCGTGGGTCACAATCCGCCACCGGCCACGGTTTTCTCGATTCATTATTGAGTCGACCGGAGAGGGCGGCGGGTATCGATCTGCAAATGGTATCAACGGTGAGCCAAGGTTCGCGGGGCTCCGAGGGTGCGGCAACGATCTCGGTGGCCGGCCACGCAAAAGAGACCGGGGCGCTTTTCCTTGCCTTTGCTTAACGCGAACCGCGCTCGATACGGTCGGATGTTAGGCGCGTAATGCCGGCCGCTTTGCCGACCCGATCGAAGAGCTGCAAAAGGGGATTGGGACGCGCACCCCGCGCGAGGCCTTTCAGGGTCGCGGGGAAGCGTTGCATGGCAGTCTTGATGGCCCAAGCTCCCTACCCCAGATGGCGACAGCTGCCAGGTTGCTGGCGTGTTCGTGGTTTTGAAGGCCACAAGACGGGTAAGACCGCCCAGGCCTACCCCGGGGCGACGATCCTCCTATTGGGGTACGACAGGACGGCAAGACCGTGCTCGATGGTAAAGGGCCTAGTCACCGGCAAATCATCCCATCGCGGTGCTCAGCGAGGCCTGGCGTGCCGCCAGTGCGTGACTGCCCAACAAGCTGGCTTTTTGACAATCGGGAGGGGGTAGCGGGACCAGGATGCGGCTGCGGACAAGGACATGCGCCTGACGCTAAAGAACGTCCGTCCCGGCACGCCGCGACCGCGCAAGAAGCGCGGCTCGCCATGCGGCCTTTAAGGCCCCGCCTCCATACGCCGCCGGCACACCCACAATGAGCCAGAACCCCGCGTGGCATGCGGGAAGCAGAAATAAAAACGCCCAACCGATAGAGGTTGGGCGTTGAGTGGTGGTGGTGCGTAGTTTACTACCGAACTACGCGCTATTGGGGCCAGAGCGTAATCGAGCGTCTTTCTGCGGGGCATTGCCAATCGAGCAACCGCAGGCGGACGCCGATGCGTAGGCCGGCCTTCGCAACGACCAGATCACACCCGGTCATACTCCCGCGTTGCCTCGAGCAGCTTAGCCTTTCGGTCCGCGTAATCGGGCATCAATCCCTCCAGACGGCGCCAGTAGTCGTCGTTGTGATGTGGCTCCACGAGATGGACAAGCTCATGGGTAATCACGTAGTCAATCAGCCGAATTGGGAACTGAAGTAGTCGCCAATTGAAATTCACCCGGCCAGTTGCGCTGCAGGAGCCCCAACGGTTGCCCAGGTCGAGAATCTCGACGGTGCTCGGCAAAAGCCCATACCGGTCGGACAGCAGCTTCACCCGTTCCTTAATCCAATGCCCGCCCGTCGCCTGAAACCACTCCCTGATTCGTGTATGGGCATCGGCCCTATCCGACTGCCTTAACTCCAACCATCCAGCCCTGCAGTGCACAGGCCCTGCTTGGTCTGCCACAAAGCGAACTCGATAGCTGCGACCTAAGTAGTAGACGGCATCACCACTCACGTATCCCACTGGACGCGGCAGGGGGCGAGATGCCTCCTTGATGGCAAGCTTCTGGTACACCCAGAGCAGGCGGCTTTTCGCCCATTTTTCCAGCTGCTCACGAGGCGTTGTTTCCGGAGCGTAGAGCTTCAACTCGCCAGAGCGATCAACGGTCAGCCCAAGGGTCTTGCGCCGGCTGCTACGCTGGATCTCGAATAGCAGATCACCGACCGAAAGCGTTTCCCTGCTCATCCCACCAGTACCTCATGATTGTGCTTTGCCAGCGCCACCAGTTGGAAGGCAAGATCTCGGGCAGCCTGGGCTTGCAGACCGCCCGTGGTCATCAGCTGACGTACCAGATGTTTGGTCAGCATGTCGCGGGCGTGAGCATTCTTCCAAAATCCGATGCGTTTGATCTCCTGCCGGATATGATCGACGAGGTCGACAGTCATGCCAACCAGTTGTTGTTCCCGTGACGTGTCGAACGCCGCATTCTTGGATGCCACTTCCAGCACCAGCCGCACGAAAGGAACCTGGACATCCGGATCGAGTCCCGGAAAATCGTTGCGGTCGCCCTCCTTTAGTTCTTTGATGAACTGCTTCAGCGCCTGTTCCAGCGCCTCCCAGTTGTCCTTGAATGACTTGAGAATCTCCTCCAGCTTCTCGCTCATCTTCTTGGCGTAGGCCGGATTCTGGAGTTCGAAGCTGACGATATGGTAGCGCGCTGCGTGCTGCATCTCCGCAGCACGGGTCTTCGACGATTTCTGACCTGCCACCACCTTCTCAAAGTCCGTGTCGGTAATCGTGATCGGTGGAATCTTGGGATCTACACCCCTGGCCGCGACGTGCTTATCGATCAATGCACGGACACGTTCCGGCACACCAAGCAAATTCAGCGTCGAGTCACGATACAGGTTGGCAGCGACTTTGTTGATGAAGCCCAGCAGCTTGGCATCGCGAAACATTTCCGGCGTTACTTCCGGGCGGTGTTCGAGGATGCTCAGCGTTTCGTAGAAGAGACGCAGCTTGTTGATGAAGTCGGCACGTATTTTCAGGTCGGCGAGCAAATCCACCGCAACCTGAACACCTCCAAGCAAGTCCGTAATTCCCCGATCCGAGAACACCGCCATCACCCGGGCGTGGCGGTCACGCAGCTTCGGCAGCTCGGTGTTGATGTCGAGACCGATGCCCTTGAGATCGTCGGCGTCGTAATCGCCCAATGCATCATTCAAATGGCGGGCCACGCCGATGTAATCAACCACGTAGCCGCGAGGCTTGCGGCCGCTGGTGCGGTTCACGCGGGCGATTGCCTGCAGCAAATCGTGCGCAATGATTTTGCGGTCGAGATACATCACCTGCTCGACAGGTGCATCAAAGCCCGTCAGCAGCATGTTGGTCACGATCAGGAGGCCCAGGGGGTCGGACTTGTCCGACTTGGCCGGTGCCAAGCGCCGCTTGAACCGCTCAACCAGTTCTTCCTGCTTCTCCTTGTCCGTCCACTGTTTCCACGATTCGGGATCGTTGTGATTGCCGGATATCACGACGGCAAATTCGAGTGCTCGAATCAGGTCAATCTTCGCATGCACATCGATCAAGAATCGCGTCTCTGCATCAAGCTTGGCCTGGTCATCTTCGGGCAGGGCAAGGATGGCGGGCGACACGGCTTCCAGTTGCGCTACGAGAGTAGCCCTAGCGGCCATGAGCTTCTCGTAATAGATCACCGCCGCATTGCGGCTGGTGGCGACCACCTGGCCCTTGTATCCCTCTGGTAGCACTACGCTCAAATAGTGCCGGAGCATGTCGGCCGCCTTTTTCTCAATCAGCAGCGGTGCCTCAAGCACATCTCCCTCGGTGGCGTACTTGGCCTTGATAATGGCGAGTTCGGTGTTGATGTACCCACGGAACAAGTCCTCGAATACCTGATCAAGGCTGGTTGCGTCCTTCACCATGCCGTCGGCAGTACGACCTTCATACAAGATGGGCAGCGTAGCGCCATCCATCTCCGCATCCTGGAGCAGATACCGGTCGATGTAGTCGCCGAAGATTTCCCTCGTCTCGGTCTTTTCCTTGGACAGAATTGGCGTGCCGGTAAAGCCGATAATGGCAGCGTTCGGCAGCGCCTTGTGCAGGTTCCGATGGAGCGTCCGGGTATGGGAACGGTGCGCCTCATCCACCAGCACCAGGATGTTCTCCGAGTCGTTCAGCTCAGGGAACTGTTCGAACTGGATGGTTTCCTCAAAAGTGACCTGTTTGATTTCCTCGACACGTTCCGGAACCTTGTCTTCACCCTGCTCGGCGACGCGGATTTCCTTGCGGGCGATGGTCAATTTGATCTTGTCCGCCTCGCGTCGGGCTTCCTGATCCTGGTATTTCTGGATCATGGCGAACACGATATCGGGGGATTGCTCACTCAAAA
>JAKBUS010000044.1 GCA_021841585.1 Pseudomonadota bacterium
ACGCCGGTCACGAGCCTGCGGGCGAGCGCGAGGTCGTAGCCTTCTATGAGGATGACCTTGCCCTCGAATTCCGGGCTGCGCGAGAACTCCTGGATCAGGCGGATGAGGTTTTGGCCCGGATGGTCATGGGGGTGGGCCTTGCCGGCAAAGAGCAGCAGCACCGGCCGATCCGGGTTGTTCAGTAGGCGCGCGAGGCGCTTGGGGTCCTCGAACAGAAGGCCTGCGCGCTTGTAGGTCGCGAAGCGCCGGGCAAAGCCTATGACGAGCGGCGCCTTGGCGTCGGGCTCCAGGAGCCGCGTGAGCCGCCGGATCAGGCCCTCGCCTGCGCCGTTGCGCCGATGTTGGCGGGCGACGCGTTTGTGCACGGTCTCCAGCATCGCGCCCTTCAGGGATTGGTGGACGCTCCAGTAGCTGTGGTCGGGAATGGTGTCGATGCACGCCCAGTAGTCGGCCTCGGTGAGCTTGTTGCGCCACTCACTGCCAAAGCGCACGTCGAACAGGCTGCTCCATTCGTGGGCGAGAAAGGTCGCGACATGCACGCCATTGGTCACATATCCGACGGGATTTTCCATCCACGGGATCTGTGGCCAGATGTAGGCCTCCATGCGCGAGGCGACCCCGCCATGGATGCGGCTTACGCCGTTGTGCAGGCGCGATCCGCGCAGGGCAAGCGCGGTCATATTGAATCCGCCCTGGCTTATGGGGCTCGATCCCAGGGACTTCAGCTCATCGAGGGTGATCCCAAGGTCGCCGACATAGGGCTCGAGGTAGCGCCCGAACAGTTCCTGATCGAAGATGTCATGGCCGGCGGGCACGGGCGTGTGGGTCGTAAACACCGTGCCGGCCGCCACGATCTCCAGGGCGCTATCGAAATCCAGGCCGTGGGTGGTAAGTTCACGGGTACGCTCCACGATTTGGAAGGCGGGGTGGCCTTCATTGATGTGCCAGACGGTGGGCGCAAGGCCCAGCGCGCGCAGCGCGCGCACGCCGCCTATGCCAAGGACGATCTCCTGGCGCAGCCTGGTTTCGCGGTCGCCGCCATAGAGTTGGCAGGTGATGCCGCGGTCGGCGGTGGTGTTGTCCGCGACGTCGCTGTCTAGCAGATAAAGACAGATGCGCCCGGCCGCCACGCGCCACACCTTGAGCGCCACGGCGCGCCCCGGAAAGGTGACCGACACCCGTAGCTCATGCCCCTTATCGTCGCACACCGGGGTCACCGGGAGATCGGCGAGCAGGGCTGGCGCTGTGCCGACGATCTGGTTGCCCTGCGCGTCTATAGTCTGGGTAAAGTACCCCTGCCGGTAGAGGAGGCCCACGGCCACGAACGGAAGGCCGAGGTCGCTTGCCGCCTTGCAGTGGTCGCCGGCCAGTATGCCAAGGCCGCCGGAGTAGATCTGCAGGCTCTCATGGAGACCGAATTCGGCGCAGAAGTAGGCGACGAGATCGGTCTCGCGATCGATCTCGGTACGCTTGGAGGACAGGCGCACGGCGTGGTAGGTGTCATATATGGACAAGGCGCGCTGATACTCCTCCAAAAACAGCGGATCCGCCGCGGCCTCGTCGAGCCGCACCTGCGCGACGCGGCGCAGCAGGAGCTTGGGATTGCGCCCGCACTGTTCCCAGAGCCTTGGGTCGAGCCGCACGAACAGCGCGCGGATCGATCGATTCCAGCTGTAGAGAAGGTCGGCTGCGAGCTCCGTGAGGCGTGCCAATCTTTGCGGAATGAGCGGCTGGACTTCCAGAGGATAGCGGGTACCGGGCACGTGATGACCTTTTATGTGATCGTTGGCGTTGTGAACCTGATTCGTTCGGACTGACGTGCAGCTATTATGCCACAAGCGCCGCGTCGGTCCTTATCTCGTATCATACAACCGCCGGAAATGGCAGGCGCCTTCGGCGGACATGGCGTCGCGCAAAAGGCGCGCGCCCTATCCTTGCATGCCGCGCGAGGTCACGGAGTGCGCATGGGCGCCGGCCCGTATTGGTGCTCATGCACCATCTCACTGGCATCGAACGATGGCGCAGGCGGTTCTCGTGTCTTCCGGTAAGCGGCGGACGCTTCGCTACTTGTCATGGGCGGACATGGCCCGTAACATGACTAGAGAAATGAGCGCGAATCGCGCGTCCCCGGCGCGCGGCAATCGGCAAGGGAGGGCAGGGCATGCCAGGCGGCAGGGGGGTGAGCGGCAGCGTGGATGCATGGTTCAGTCCGGAGGATATCTTTCTCTTCCGCGAGGGACGGCACGTGCGGCTCTACGAGAAGCTCGGTGCGCATCCAATGCGCGTGGCGGCGGATACCGGTGTGCATTTCGCGGTTTGGGCACCCAATGCGCGCGCGGTATCGGTGATCGGCGATTTTAACGGATGGCAAAAGGGTGCCCATCCGCTCAAGGTCCGCGACGATGGTTCGGGCCTGTGGGCGGGGTTCATACCCGGGATCAATCGCGGGGCGCTCTACAAATATCACATCATCGCGCGCGATAGCGGCTATGAAGTCGAAAAGGCCGACCCGTTTGCGTCTCAAAGCGAGCTGCCGCCGCGCACGGCATCCGTGGTGTACGACGGCACTTATGCCTGGCAGGATGAGGCGTGGATGGCAAGCCGCGGCGAGCGCATCGCGCTTAATGCGCCTGTCAGCATCTACGAGATACACGCCGGGTCTTGGCGGCGCGTGCCCGAGCAAGGCGGGCGCTGGCTGAGTTATCGCGAACTCGCCGCGGAATTGCCATCATATATCGCGGACATGGGTTTTACGCATGTCGAATTCATGCCGCTTACCGAACACCCCTTCTATGGTTCGTGGGGCTATCAGACCACCGGGTATTTCGCGCCTACCGCGCGTTTTGGCGCGCCCGAGGATCTCATGTACCTCATAGATGCCCTGCATCATTACGGCATCGGCGTGATCCTGGACTGGGTTCCCTCGCACTTCCCGACCGATATGCACGGTCTGGGATTTTTCGACGGGACGCATTTGTTCGAACATTCCGACCCGCGGCGCGGCTATCATCCGGAATGGCACTCAAGCCTGTTCAACTATGGTCGTCACGAGGTGCGCTCGATATTGGTCTCGAGCGCGCTTTACTGGCTCGATCGGTTTCACATAGATGGCCTGCGCGTCGACGGCGTGGCATCGATGCTTTACCGCGATTATGCACGCGCGCCGGGGGAGTGGATTCCGAATGCCCACGGTGGCCGGGAGAATGACGAGGCAATCCAGTTTCTGCGGGAGCTAAACGAGGCCGTGTACCGGCATTACCCCGATACGCAGACCATGGCCGAGGAGTCCACGGCCTGGCCTCAGGTGTCGCGGCCGGTCTATGCCGGAGGGCTTGGGTTCGGCTATAAATGGAATATGGGCTGGATGCACGACACGCTCGATTACATGGAAAAGGACCCCATCCACCGCAAGTACCACCAGGGGCAGCTTACGTTCAGCCTGTGGTACGCCTTTCAGGAAAACTTCGTGCTGCCGCTTTCGCACGACGAGGTGGTCTATGGCAAGCGCTCGCTGATTGCCAAGATGCCGGGCGACGACTGGCAGCGATTCGCCAATCTGCGCGTGCTCTTTGCCTACATGTTCTGTCATCCCGGCAAGAAGCTTCTGTTCATGGGCGCGGAGTTCGCCCAGTGGCGGGAGTGGGCCCACGAAGACAGCCTCGACTGGCATCTTCTCGATTATGAGCCGCACCGCGGCATACAGCGCCTGGTGCGAGACCTGAACGCCTTGTACCGCGGGGAGCCGGCGCTGCACCGGGCCGACGCCGAGCCCGCGGGCTTTTGCTGGCTGGACACCGGGGATTGGGAGCAGAGTGTCATAAGCTTCTACCGCCTCGGCGAACCCACCGACGAACCGTTGCTGGTGGTCGCCAATTTCACCCCCCTGCCGCGCCACAACTACCGCCTCGGGGTGATGCAGCCAGGCCTCTGGCGCGAGGTCCTGAACACCGATGCCACGGTCTACGGCGGCAGCGGGCAGGGCAACCTCGGAGGGCTTGCCACGGCCCCGGTGGCGGCGCATGGCGCGCTACAGTCACTGAACCTGGTGTTGCCGCCCCTTTCGGTACTCGTGTTCAAGGCCCCGGCGCGACCGGGATCGGGTGGCTAGCATGGCGCGGCGCCCAAACAAGGAGCCACCACCACCGGCCGATGGCCGCTGCCGGGTGGTGATCGAGGCGGTGGCCCCGGCCGTCGACTGTGGGCGCTTTCCCGTCAAGCGCGTGATCGGCGATACCGTGATCGTGGAGGCCGATGTGTTTGCCGATGGCCACGAGGCCGTGGCCTGCGTGCTGTGCGTGCGCAAGCCCGGCGGGCGCGCGGTGAGCGCGACGCGCATGACCGCGCTTGGCAACGATCGCTATCAGGGGCATTTCGCGGTCACGGAGCTCGGCGTCTATCACTATACGGTGCGCGCCCATATCGATCGGTTCGGTTCGCTCACCCAGGAACTCGCGCGCCGCCCCGTAGACGACCCGGATCTTGCCCTGGTCTTTCAGCAGGCGCTGCTGCTGATCGTGGCCGCCGCCGACCGCGCCCCGGCGCGCGAGGCGCGCCCGCTGCGCGTCGCCCGGTCGCTGCTCGAGGGCGACGCGTCTATGGCCGACAAGCGCGCCGCGTTGCTGGACGAGGCGCTGGCCGAGCGGGTTTACCGGTTTTCAGAGCCCACGCATGAGACGGTGTGGGCGCCTGAGCTTCCCGTGCGCGTGGACCCCGAGGGTGCGCGGGCCGCGGCCTGGTATGAATTCTTTCCACGTTCGCGCTGGGGGGCCGCCGGCGGACGATTGCGCGATGCCGGCCCGATCCTAAAGCAGGTGGCGGCCATGGGATTTGATGTCGTGTACCTGCCGCCCATATCGCCGATCGGCACCGTGCGCCGCAAGGGCCCGAACAATACCGTAAGCGGCAATCCCGAGGATGTCGGTAGCCCGTGGGCGATCGGCAGCGCCGAGGGCGGCCACAAGACCGTGGCCCAGGCCCTGGGCACGCTCGCGGATTTCCGCGCATTCTGCGCCGAGGCCAATCGGCTTGGGCTTTCGGTGGCGCTCGACATCGCCTTTCAGTGCGCCCCCGACCATCCGTATGTGAGCTTGCATCCGCAGTGGTTCCGCCATCGTCCGGACGGCAGCATCCAGTTCGCCGAGAACCCCCCGAAGAAATACCAGGACATCTACCCGCTGGACTTCGAGAGCGAGGACTGGCAGGCCCTGTGGCGGGAACTCAAAGGCATCGTGCTGTTCTGGATCGACGCCGGGGTGCGCATCTTCCGGGTCGACAACCCCCACACCAAGACCTTCGCGTTCTGGGAATGGCTCATAGGCGCGGTACGCGCCGAATACCCCGATTGCCTGTTTCTAGCCGAGGCCTTCACGCGCCCCAAGGTGATGCACAGGCTCGCCAAGCTCGGGTTCACGCACTCTTATACCTATTTCACATGGCGTAATAGCAAGCACGAACTGATCGCGTACTTCACCGAGCTCACGCACGGGCCGGGCCGCGAGTATTTCCGGCCACATGTCTGGCCGAACACCCCCGATATCCTACCCCCCTACCTGCAGCATGCGCCGCGCGCGGCATTCATCGCGCGTCTGGTGCTGGCCGCGACCTTGAGCGCCAACTATGGCATCTATGGGCCGGCCTTCGAACTCATGGAGTCCGTGCCGCGCGAGCCAGGCAGCGAGGAGTACCGGGACTCCGAGAAGTACGAGCGGCGCGCCTGGGATGTCGCCCGGCCCGACGGCCTGCAGCCGATCATCGCGCGCGTCAACGCCATACGCCGCGCGCATGCGGCGCTCAAGGCCGATTGCCATCTCGTGTTCCACGCCATCGACAATGACAACCTGATCGCCTACAGCAAGACCTCCGAGGATGGCGCGTCGGTCATTCTCGTGGTGGTGAATCTCGATCCCTATCACCGTCAGTCCGGATGGATCGAGTGGCCGGCGCAGGTCGCCGGCGGGCGCGCCGATCGAGCGGTGCAGATGCACGATCTCTTGTCGGATGCGCGCTATCTGTGGAGCGGTGGCCGCCATTACGTGGAACTCGCGCCCGAGCAGATGCCGGCACATATATTCTGCCCGCGCAACTATGTCGGTAGCGAGCACGATTTCGATTACTACGCTTAGGTCATTCATGCACAGAAAAGCAAAAAGCGAGGAATCTCAGATATCGGATGATCCGCTTTGGTATAAGGACGCGGTCATCTACGAATTGCATGTGCGTGCCTTCTTCGATGGCAATGGCGACGGTATCGGTGATTTCGCGGGCCTTACGGAGAAACTTGATTATCTGCAGGACCTCGGCGTCGACACCCTGTGGGTCCTGCCTTTCTACCCGTCTCCCATGCGCGATGACGGCTATGACATCGCCGATTACCGCAATGTCCATCCCGATTATGGGACGCGCCGCGATTTCCTGCAATTCGTGCGCGCCGCCCATGAGCGGGGACTGCGGGTCATCACCGAGCTTGTCATAAACCACACCTCCGACCAGCACCCCTGGTTTCAGGCGGCGCGCCATGCCCCCGCCGGTTCGCCCAAGCGCAACTTCTATGTGTGGAGCGATACCGCAAAGAAGTTCGAGGATACGCGCATCATATTCACCGACAGCGAGAAGTCGAACTGGGCGTGGGATGATGCCGCTCACGCTTACTACTGGCATCGCTTCTTCTTCCACCAACCGGATCTCAACCACAACAATCCGCACGTGGTGAAGGCGGTGGTGCGGGTCATGGAGTTTTGGCTCGGTCTTGGCGTCGATGGCCTGCGTCTCGACGCCATTCCCTATCTCTGCGTGCGCGAGGGGACGAGCAACGAGAACCTGCCGGAGACCCACGCGGTCGTGCGCTACATGCGCTCGGTCATCGACCAGCGCTATGAGAATCGCATGCTGCTTGCCGAGGCCAATCAGTGGCCGGAGGATGTGCGCGACTACTTTGGCGGAGGCGATGAGTGCCACATGGCCTATCACTTTCCGCTCATGCCGCGGATGTACATGGCCATAGCCCAGGAGGATCGGCATCCGATCGTCGAGATCATGAAGCAGACGCCGGACATCCCCGAGACCTGCCAGTGGGCGATCTTCCTGCGCAACCACGACGAGCTTACCCTGGAGATGGTCACGAATAACGAGCGTGACTACATGTACCAGATGTACGCCGCCGACCAAAAGGCGCGCCTCAACCTCGGGATACGCCGCCGGCTCGCGCCGCTCATGGACAATGATTTCGACAAGATCCGGCTCATGAATAGCCTGCTTTTTTCCATGCCCGGGTCGCCGATCATCTACTATGGCGACGAGATCGGCATGGGCGACAACATTTACCTGGGCGACCGCAATGGCGTGCGTACCCCAATGCAGTGGAGCCCGGACCGCAACGCCGGCTTCTCGCGCGCCGACCCGCAGCGCCTGTTCCTGCCGCCGATCATGGATCCCATTTATGGTTATGGCGCGGTGAATGTCGAGGCGCAGGCGCGCGATCCCTCGTCGTTGTTGAACTGGACACGGCGCATGCTCACGATCCGCAAGAGCACGAAGGTGTTCGGGCGTGGCGCGCTCGTGTTCCTGGAGCCCGGCAACCGCAAGATCCTCGCCTATGTACGTGCCTATGGCGACGAGACGATCCTGTGCGTCGCCAATCTGTCGCGCTCCGCGCAGCCCGTGGAGCTCGATCTGTCGGCCTACAAGGGACGCGTGCCGATCGAGCTCATGGGACGCACGCCATTCCCGCCGATCGGCGACCTCCCTTATCTTTTGACGCTTCACGGCCATGGCTTCTATTGGTTTAGGCTCGCCATGGGCGGCGAGGTCCCGGCCTGGCACGAGGAGCGCCTGCCCCCCGAGGAGCTGCCGCTGCTCGTGCTGTTTGATGGATGGCGCAGCCTGTTTCGCGAGCGCGTGGTGCCATGGCGCATGGCCATGGCCGAGCGCGTGCGCGAGCAGTGGGAACGGGATGCCTTGCCGCGTTTCGTGGTCACGCAGCGCTGGTATGCCGAGAAGGGCGTGGTCCCGGGGCGGGTCGCCATGAGCGAGACCGCCGAATGGGCGGGATCCGACGGCCAGTTTTTCTTCATGATCGCGGATGTGGGGGAGCCCGGGGAAGGGGCGTCGGCGGGGCGCTATTTCGTGCCGCTATCGCTGTTGTGGGAGAACGACAACGAGGCGCGCATGCGTGCGGTTCTGCCGCTTGCCATGGCGCGCGTGCGCCAACAGGCGACGCTTGGCATCTTAGGCGATGCCTTCGCCGACGACGCCTTTTGCCGCGGGCTTGTCGCGGTAATGCGCCAGGGGCTGTCCTTTCCGGGCGATGGCGGTGTCGTGCAGGGCGTGGCGATCGGCACGCTCGAGACGCCGGTGGCCGCAGACGAGCCGGTCCGTCATCCCAATACGCACAGCAGCAACACGGCGGTGGCGATCGGCGAGCGCCTGTTCCTGAAGGGTTATCGGCGATTGCAGGAGGGTATCAACCCGGAGGTCGAGATGGGCCGGTTCTTGTACGACGTGGCGGGCTTTCGCCATACCGTGCCGGTGCTCGGGACCCTCGAGTACCGGCCGGCCGGAGATGGCGTCATTTCGCTTGCGCTGCTGCAGGCCTATGTCGAGAACCAGGGGGATGGCTGGGACTATACCTTGAACTATCTCGACAACCATCTCGAGCTGTGCCTGCATGGCGCGGCCCCGACCGGAGAGATCGAGGAGGTGCATGGTGGCTATCTCGCGCTCGTGCGCATGCTCGCCTTGCGCACCGCGCAGATGCATCAGGCCTTGGCCACGCCCTACGGCGATCCGGCCTTCGATCCCGAACCGCTGGCCCCCGACGAGGGGGCGCTGTGGGCCGCGGGGGTGCGCGCCGAGATGGAGGAGACCTTCGACATGCTGGCCGCGCGGCTCGTGAGCCTCTCGCCCGAGGTTCAGGACGATGCCAAGGCCGTGCTCGCCGCCCGCGAGACGCTGCTTACGCGTGCCACGCTCGCCACGCCGACCGCCGGACAGAAGATCCGCTACCACGGGGACTACCACCTGGGGCAGGTCCTGCTTCAGAAAAACGATTTCGCGATCACGGATTTCGAGGGTGAGCCCGGGCGGCCGCTCGCGGAGCGCCGGCGCAAGCACACGCCGTTGCGCGACGTGGCGGGCATGCTCCGGTCGTTCAGTTATGCCCTGTATACGGTGCTTGACCGCGTCACCGCCGGGCAGGCCGAGCATAAGGCGACGTTGCTGCCTCACGCCCGGGCCTGGGAGCAGGCCACGTCCGCAGCGTTCGTCGCCTCCTATGCCGCGGCCATGGAGACCACAAGCCTCTGGAGCAGCTTTGCCGAGGCCGCCGGTTGGTTGCAGCTTTTCATTCTGGAGAAGGTCTTTTATGAACTGCGTTACGAGATGAATAACCGTCCTCAGGCGCTCGCGATCCCCCTGCAGGGCCTTTTGCAGGGCCTTGATCGCGAGGCCGTGGCGCAAGATTCGTCAGGCGCATAGATTCACAAAGACGCCCGAGGCCGACATGCCCCCGGGGAAGGTCGGGGATACATAGGCGTTGGGCGATTCATAAGGAGAAGGAGGCTGACAGCATGACTATCCTACACGAGGCGCTTGCGCCCCTGCCGGCGATCGTCTGGCAGTGGCAGCAGTGGTTGCCACCCATTCTTGTTGCGCTCGGCATTCTTGGCGGCGGGTGGCTGGCGGCCCGCGTTCTACGGTTTGTCGCCATAAAGACCCTGCGCGCCATGAATTTTCATATCGTGACCGAGCGCGCCGGACTCGATGGCTTGTTGAACGCGGGCGGCGCCGGGACCGACACCACCGGTCTCATGGGGATGCTCGTGGCCGCGCTCGTGATGCTGATCGCGATCATCTGGGCCCTCGATATTGCCGGCCTGTCCGCAGGCGCCGCCGTGGCCATGCGCATCGCCTTCTATATCCCGCGCCTCATGGCAGCGCTCCTGATACTCACCGCCGGTCTGTATTTCGCGCGCTTCGTGGCGCAATCGGTGACGATGTATGGGAATGGTCTGGGGCTTGCCGATGCCCCGCTGCTCGGGCGGCTGATGCGCTCGGTTGTGATCGCGTTCGTGGTGCTCATGGTGTTGGATGAGCTCCACATAGGTCAGGGGCTCATACGCGACACATTTCTCATCATTCTCGGCGGGGTGACGCTGGCGGCGGCCTTGGCCTTTGGTCTCGGCGGCCGGCGCTGGGCGGCGCATGTCCTGGAGCGTGATTGGCCGCGCGAGCACCCACAGGGTATCGGCGAAGGGACGGGCCGACGGTGAGGGCGGCGCGATGATCGAGGAGCGTCGGACGAACGGGCCGCGGACCGCGGGCCGCTATGCGGTCTGGCCCGGACGGCCCTATCCCCTGGGTGCCACCTGGGATGGTGAGGGCGTCAATTTCGCGCTGTTTTCCGAACACGCCGAAGGGGTGGATCTATGCCTGTTCACCGAGGATGGGCGTCACGAGACCGCGCGCATCCCGGTGCACTGGCAGACCGATCAGGTCTGGCACTGCTACCTGCCGGAGGCGCGGCCGGGCTGGCTCTATGGCTACCGCGTCCACGGCCCCTACGACCCGCGCCACGGGCATCGCTTCAACGGCAACAAGCTGCTCCTCGATCCGTACGCGAAGGCCATTGCCGGCGAGCTGCGCTGGAGCAACGCGCACTTTGCCTACCGCGTCGGCCATAAGCTCGAGGACCTGTCGTTCGACCGCGCCAACAACGCCCCATTCATGCCCAAGGCGCAGGTCGTGGAATCGGCTTTCAGCTGGGGCGACGATCGGCTTTTGCGTACACCCTGGCATGACACCATCATCTATGAGCTGCACGTCAAGGGCTTCACTTGGCAGCACCCGCTCATACCCCAGGATCTGCGCGGCACCTATGCGGGGCTTGGATCGGCGCGCGTCATCGAATACCTGAAGTCGCTTGGCATCACCGCCGTCGAACTCATGCCGGTGCATGCCTTTATAGACGACCGTCATCTGGTCGAGCGCGGGTTGCGCAACTACTGGGGCTACAATTCCATCGGATTCTTTGCGCCCGATGCGCGCTATTCGGCGAGCGGCAAGATATCCGAGTTCAAGACCATGGTGAAGGCGTTCCATTCAAACGGGATAGAGGTCATTCTCGATGTCGTGTACAACCACACGGCCGAGGGCAACCACATGGGCCCGACGCTGTCTTTCAAGGGCATAGACAACCTCTCCTATTACCGGCTGACGTCCGAGGACGCGCGCTATTACATGGACTTCACGGGTTGCGGCAATACCCTGAACATGCTCCATCCGCGCGTCTTGCAGCTGATCATGGATTCGCTGCGCTACTGGGTCCTGGAGATGCATGTCGATGGGTTTCGTTTCGATCTTGCCTCGACCTTGGCGCGCGAGCTGCACGATGTGAACCGGCTGTCGGCGTTCTTCGACATCATCCACCAGGACCCGGTGCTCTCGCAGGTCAAGCTCATTGCCGAGCCCTGGGATTTGGGTGAAGGCGGCTATCAGGTCGGCAACTTTCCGGTGGGCTGGACTGAGTGGAACGGCAAGTACCGCGACGTGGTGCGCGCCTACTGGAAGGGGGAGGGTGGGGTCATAGGCGAACTCGCCTACAGGCTCACGGGGTCGAGCGATCTCTATGGGCATGGCGGCCGTAATCCCTACGCCTCGATCAATTTCGTGACCGCGCATGATGGCTTCACGCTTGAGGATCTCGTGAGCTACAACGATAAGCATAACGAGGCCAATGGCGAGGATAACCGCGACGGTACCGATACCAACCTATCATGGAACTGCGGCGTCGAGGGACCCACGGACGACCCCGCCATACGCGCCCTGCGCGCGCGCCAGAAGCGCAACATAATCGCCACCCTGCTGCTGTCGCAAGGGGTCCCCATGATCCTCGCGGGCGACGAGATCGGGCGCACGCAACGCGGCAACAACAACCCCTATTGCCATGACGACCCCATCAATTGGGTGAACTGGGAGCTGACGCCGGAGGACCACGACTTTTTGCGCTTCGTCCAGCATGTGATCCGCATCAAGCAAACCCACAAGGTATTCCGCCGGCGTTCGTTCTTTCAGGGCCGGCGCATCCACGGCAGCGACATCAAGGACATTACGTGGTTGAAGCCCGATGCCACCGAGATGAACGACGAGGAGTGGCGCCAGAGCTTTGCCCGCTGCCTTGGGCTCTTTCTGGCGGGCGAAGGACTGGAGGAATTCGACGACCGGGGACGCATGATGGGGGATGTCGATTTCCTGTGGCTGCTGAATGCACATCACGAGGAAATTCCGTTTGCGCTGCCCCCCTACAGGACCCAGGGCTGGCAGGTGGATATCGATACCAGCTACAGCGTCCCGGCGCGCGCCACGGGGGCGGTGATCACAAGCGGCGTCTACCCCCTTCAGGGGCGGTCGCTCGTGCTGTTGCGCGAGGCCACCCAGGATCGGCGCGCAGGGCCCTGAATCAGTGATGATTGCGGTATTCGTGCGGGAGGCGCCATGACGGTTCACAAGGATATGCGTACCGCAAAGGTGGCGAGACGTCACGAACCCTTGGGCTTCGGCGCCGAGTGTGTCGAGGGCGGGGTGCGCTTTCGTCTGTGGGCGCCGGCCGCGCGCCAGGTGGAAGTGGTGCTGGAGGAGGGCGGGGTCGTGATTCCCATGGAGGCCCTGGACGGGGGTTGGTTTCAGGTCACGAGTGGACAGGCGCGTTCCGGGAGCTTGTATCGTTACCGCATCGACGGCGGCCTCAAGGTCCCGGACCCGGCATCGCGGTTTCAGCCGCAGGACGTGCATGGCCCGAGCGAGGTCGTGGATGCGCAAGCGTTCGCGTGGGCCGACGCGGGTTGGCGCGGGCGCCCGTGGGGGGAGGCCGTGATCTACGAGCTTCATGTCGGCACCTTCAGTCCCGAGGGGACGTTCGCGGGCGCCATGGCGCTTTTGCCGCGACTCGCAAAGCTTGGGGTGACGGCCATAGAGCTCATGCCGCTCGCCGACTTTCCGGGGCGCGCCAACTGGGGCTATGACGGCGTGTTGCCGTTTGCCCCGGACAGCCGTTATGGCCGCCCCGCGGACCTGAAGGCCTTGATCGTCGCCGCTCATGGCCTCGGGCTCATGGTGTTCATCGATGTCGTCTATAACCACTTTGGGCCGGACGGCAACTATCTCGGCGTCTATGCCCCCCCGTTCTTTACCGCGCGCCACCATACGCCGTGGGGCGATGCCATAAATTTCGACGGACCGGGCAGCGCCGCGGTGCGCGCCTATTTTATTGCGAACGCGCGCTACTGGCTTCATGAATACCATTGCGACGGCCTACGTTTCGATGCCGTGCATGCCATCATTGACGATTCGCCCCAATCGATATTGACCGCCATCGCCGAGGCCGTGGCGCCGCTGCGCGCGCACGGGCGCCATATCCACCTGGTGCTCGAAAACGAGAAGAATGAGGCCCGCCATTTGAACGGCAGCGACGGGCCCCAGGGATTCACCGCGCAATGGAACGACGACATCCATCACGTCTTGCATGTGCTCTTGACGGGCGAGCGCGATGGCTACTACGCGGATTACGCGGATGACCCGGCGCGCTGGCTCGGCCGCTGCCTGACCGAGGGCTTTGCCTACCAGGGGGAATGGTCGGCGGTCCACCAGGGACCGCGTGGCGAATCCACGCAAGGACTCCCGCCGACAGCGTTCGTGGGATTTCTGCAAAACCATGATCAGATCGGCAACCGCGCCATGGGGGAGCGCATCACGGCGCTGGCATCAGCCGCGGCGGTGCGCGCGGCGACCGCGGTGCTGTTGCTCGCGCCGTCGCCGCCCCTGTTGTTCATGGGCGAGGAATTTGCCTGCAGCCAGCCGTTCCTGTTTTTTTGTGACTTCAAGCCCGAGCTCGGCCGCGCCGTGACCGAGGGGCGCCGCCGGGAATTCGCCCGCTTCCCGCAGTTTGCCGACGAATCGCAGCGCGCGCATATCCCCGATCCCAACAGCCCCGCGACGCTGGCAAAGAGCCGGCTCGACTGGACCGAGGCCGAGCGGCCGCCGGGCCGGGATTGGCTTGCGTTCCATCGCGAGCTGCTCACAACCCGCGCGCGAGAGCTTGCCCCACGGCTTGCCGCGGGCGAGGTGCGTGCCGAGGGCTTTGAGCGCTTCGGCGCGTGCGGCCTGATCGCAGTCTGGCGCTTTGCCGACGGCGCGCGGCTGCAGCTTGCCGCGAATCTGGGGGATGAAGAGGCCGTCGTGCCGGATCGCCTGGGCGTCGCGCCCGTGACCCTCTACGAGACGCGCGCGCCGGCCGGCCGGGGACGGCTCGGTCCCTGGGAGGTCCGCTGGGGCCTGTGGCGGGCGGCGGCCGACATGACGGCGGGCGGACCGTGAGCGGCCATAGGGGCGCCGCGCGCGCGGCCTCATCGGCCCCCGGGCAGGCGCATCACAAGCCCCCCGTATGCGCCACATACCGCTGGCAGTTCCATAAAGGCTTTGGATTTCGCGACGCCACGCGGCTCGTTGCCTATCTGGCCGAACTCGGGATCAGCCATTGTTACGCCTCGCCGTATTTGAAGGCCCACGCCGGCAGCAATCACGGCTACGACATCGTAGACCACATGCACGTCAATCCCGAGGTCGGCACCGAGGCCGAGCGCCAGGCCTTCGTGCGGGCGCTCACCGCTTATGGGCTTTGCCAGATCCTCGATGTCGTTCCCAACCACATGCGCGTCGATGATCCGGAGAACCGCTTATGGTGGGACGTACTGGCGCTCGGGAGACGATCGCGGTTCGCGCATTATTTCGATATTGATTGGGTGACGCCCGAGCGGCCCTATGAGGACAAGCTTGTCATCCCGATCCTTGGCGGCTTTTATGGCGAGGTCCTGGAGTCGGGCGACATCGTCCTTGATTTCGATGCCGCTTATGGCGGGTTCGTCGTGCGCTATTACGATCATCTTCTGCCGCTCGCCCCCGGCTCCTATCCGCGGCTTTTGGCGGAGGTCGCGCAGTCCGTCGAGGGCCTGGGTCCTGGCGACGAGTCGATCGGGCGGGAGATATCGGACCTCATCGGGCTTTTCGAACAAGCCGCGAGCGAGGCCGCGGATGCGGCGACCGCCGCCGCGTCGGCGGGCCTTGTCACAGAGGGGGTGAGCCGCATGGGCGCGTGGGCGACCGGGCATGCGCGGTGCGCCGAGGCCCTGAAGGCGGTATTGGCGCGCTATAACGGGTTTGAGGGCGCGGGCGCGCGCCGCTACGACGCCCTGCATGCGCTTCTGGAACAGCAGGCCTACCGCCTGACCTTCTGGCGCGTCGCCGGATACGAGATCAATTACCGGCGTTTCTTCGACATCAATGAACTCGCCGCGCTGCGCATGGAAGACCCCGAGGTGTTCGCGGCGACCCATGAGCTCATCGGCCGCTGGATCGCCGCCGGCGATGTGATTGGGCTTAGGATCGACCACCCCGATGGCCTGCGTGATCCGCGCGGTTATTGCGCGAGGCTTCAGGACTGGGCGCGTGAGCGCAGGCGGGCCGAAGGCGCGACGGGTACCGGCGACCCCGAGCCCTTATATGTGGTGGTGGAGAAGATCCTGGGGGCCAATGAAGCATTGCCCGGGGATTGGCCGGTGCATGGCACGACTGGCTATGACTTCACGCGCCTTGTGAGCGGCGTGCTCGTGGATGCCAAAGGCGAGGCGGGCATCGACGCCGCCTATGAGGCGTTCGTGGGCGCTTGCGACGACTATGCGGCGCTGCTCTATGAGTGCAAGGCGCTCATCTTGCACACCATCCTCGGCAGCGAGATCTATACCCTGGGGCTTGCGCTCGACCGCATCGCCGAGCGTGACCGGCGCACCCGCGATCTCACGCTGTCGGCGCAGAGGACCGCGCTGTTCGAGATCGTAGCGTGCTTTTCCGTGTACCGCACCTATGTGACCGCAGACGGCGTGAGCGCGGCCGATCGCGCGGTGATCGACGCGGCCTGCGCGCAGGCCAAGGAGCGCAATCCGCTCGTGGAGCCGGTGGCGGTGGATTTCATCCATGACCTGTTGTTGCTCGAGGGTCTGGATGGGCGCGCCCCCGAGGAACAAGACGAAATCCTGGATTTCGTGGGGGCGTTTCAGCAGTACACGGGCCCGGTCATGGCCAAAGGCCTGGAGGACACGCTTTTCTATCGCTATAACCGCATGGTGTCGCTAAACGAGGTCGGTGGCGACCCGTCGCGTTTCGCGGTGTCGCGCGCGGCCTTCCATGAGGCCAATGGCGAGCGCCTGCGCCATCATCCTGGGCAGCTGCTTGCGACCTCCACCCATGACAGCAAGCGCAGCGAGGATGTGCGCGCGCGCTTACATGTGCTGTCCGAGATCCCGCAGGCGTGGGGCGAGCGCGGGCAGTGGCTGAAGGCGCGTCACGCGGCCTTGAAGGGCCTGGGCGGGGCCGCGCCCTCGGCGCGCGATGAATATCTCTTTTATCAGACCCTGATCGGCATCTGGCCGCTCAGGCATACCCCCGAGACCTGGACGGACGTGCGCGGGCGCCTGAAGGATTACATGCTCAAGGCCGCGCGCGAGGCCAAGGGCGAGACGAGCTGGGTCAAGTCCGCCCCCGAGTATGAGGACGCCCTGGTGGCGTTCGTGGACGCCGTCACCGATCCCAAGGCAAACGGCGAGACGCTCGCGGCACTCGCCGCCTTCGTCGCCCCGATTGCGCGCGTGGGGCTCTGGACGGCGTTGAGCCAAGTGGCATTGAAGCTCACCGTGCCCGGGGTCCCGGACTTCTATCAGGGGACCGAGCTGTGGGATTTTCATCTCGTGGATCCGGACAACCGGGGCGCGGTGGATTATACTGCCCGCGCCCGGATATTGGCCGAGGTCGCGCGCTTCGATGAAGACGATGCCGCCGGACGCGCGGGCTCGCTTGCCGCATGGCTTGCGCGTCCCGAGGACGGGCACGTGAAGATGCACCTGACCCGATGCCTTTTGCGCCTGCGGCGCGCTTACCCCCGGCTCTTTGCCGAGGGGCACTACGAGCCCCTGCAGGCCGAGGGGCCCCAGGCCCGCCATCTCGTGGGTTTTATCCGCCGCGATGAAGAGGCGCTCGCGCTCGTGCTCGTGCCTCGCCATTACTGGGCGCTCACACGCGGCGGCCAACGCCTGCCCCTGGCACGCGCGGTGTGGGCGCAGACGCGTATCCGCCTGCCTGCCGGCCTTGCGATACCGTCATGGCGCAATGTCTTGTCGGGCGAGACCGTAACACCGGTGGCCACCGGCGCCGGGTCTTTGGGGGCCGCCACGCTCTTCGCGCACTTCCCCATCGCGGTCCTGATCGCGTCCCTGGAGGGGCGGGGCGACAGTCGCGGATGACTGGCGCACGGCCCGGAGGCGCCTCCGTGGTACCCTAAGGCCCCGGAGTTCCGGCGATAGTTGAGAGAGAGGGGGGGTAGTCGATGGCCAAGCAATACGCGCATATCCCCGAGCGCTGGGCGCGCTTCATAACGCAACAGAAGATCTTCTTCGTGGCCACCGCCACTTGCGACTCGCGCGTCAACGTCTCGCCCAAGGGCCTAGACAGTCTGCGCATCCTCGACCCCAATCGCGTCGCGTGGCTGAACCTCACGGGCAGCGGCAACGAGTCCGCGGCGCATGTGCGGAGCGACCCGCGCATGACGCTCATGTTCTGCGCCTTTGGCGGTGATCCCGTCATCCTGCGGCTCTATGGGACCGCGCGCGCCGTCCACCATGCCGATCCCGACTGGCCGAGGCTTGCTGCGCTCTTTCCGCCGTTGCCCGGCGCCCGCCAGATCTTCGATGTCGCCGTCGATCTCGTGCAGACCTCGTGCGGCTTCGGGGTACCGTATTTCGATTTTGCTGGTGACCGGTCGGACCTGCGTGTGTGGACCGAGAAGAAGGGTACGGAGGGCGTGCGGCAGTATTGGCGGGAGCGCAATGCCCTCAGCATCGATGGCATAGAGACGGGGATCGATGACAAGAACCGGCCCTGAACGGCGCGCGGCTGCACCCGGATGTTGGATGGAGACCATCGGGCCGCGGGGGGGTCTGCGATCGCCGTTGGTGTTATGTAAAAAAACTCGCCTGCCATGATGGTCGAAAGACGTCCGTCAAAGCGGCTAAAACGCAGGCCCCATATCCGGGGGCGCAAGAGGCCGTGTACGAATCGGTGTTTATGGGCCGCTTTGTCGGTATCGACCTTGAAGTCTCAGCCGGTGCCCGATGACATCACCCTCTTGAAGTCCCGCCATCGGCTCGAGAACCATCCTCTCAAGAAGTGGCTCTTCTGGGGGGTCCACCGCCATCTCGCCTCCCGGGGCGTCAAGGTCAGTTAAGGGCACGATGGTCGATGCCACGATCATCCACGCGCCCCCATCGACCAAAAACAAGGAGGAAGGGCGCGATCCGGACAGGCATCGGGCCCAGAAAGGGGATCTGCCGTGCCTTGGCATAAAGGCCCCTATAGGCGTCGACCGCAAGACCTATAGGTGATTGCTGCCGTAGCATGGCAGGCCACATGGCCGATGGCAAACAATGCGTTTAAACGACCCGCCCTGGCGCAACCTCGTGTCGACATCGCGGGCTTGTCGAAATAAGGGTGAGGTCAGACGCGCCTTAGGAGAATAGGGGCCATCATCGCGTCGAGGTCTTGCCAGGGCACGACCTTCTCCTGATCGGCGAGGAACTTCTGCCGACGGGCGGGTGTCCTAAAGGTCTTAAAGGGGCTGGTGACTAAGGTGATCGGGCGCATACGTTTCGACCGGCGTCTGTTGACCATAACGGCTTGCATGGGAAGACTCAATCAGAGTGGCCTTAAGATTAGCCTTCGCTAGCGAAAAAGGCGCGCGGATCGCGGGTGGCGGTGGTGCAAGATTTGCGGATATTGCGTGAAAATAATAGATCTATCGAAACGACCTGTTTGGGTCCGCTGCCGGGGAGGTCCATGGTACCCCTGGAAGTGGTCGCGGACCTGGATGGAAAGAATACCAAAGCGCAAGGCCGTGAATGTCTCCTTGGGGTTGTGGGCGCCGCCGGCCGGTCCTGTGTGGATGTTGTTATCTCTTATCATTCGCGCGGAGCTGCGAAAAAAGATTTTGTCCAGCGGGTCCCGATCCATGGATCCATCGCCTTTTTTTATGGGGACTGCGGGAAAATCTTCTTGGTGTTTTGTGATTTCGCATATTATTATATGCCGAGATCATGTATAGGGGCCCGCCGCATGGGCCCTTATCGTTCGCCCAGGGAAATGCTCGGGAGGCGTTACAATGCAGGCTAGGCGGTACGATACGATTGCACGCAGAATAGGGCAGCTTGCCCGAATGCTAGGCCCCTTTTCCCTGATGTTTCTTTCCGGTTGTTCCGCCCACGGGCTGTCCCGACAATTTTTGATCCTGCGACCCGCAGGGCCATTGTCGGCGGCCGATCTGCGATTCACGATTCTCGATGTCGCGGTCATGCTGGGTATCATCATCCCGACCGCGATCATCACCACCTACTTCCTGCTGCGCTATCGCAAGACCAATACCAACGCCACCTATGACCCGCACTGGTCTCATTCGAATCTCATAGAACTGGTGGTATGGGCGATCCCGCTGCTCACCGTGGCCATGCTGGGCTACGAGTCCTACAAGGGGACCTATGCGGTCAATCCCTATGATCCGCGCATGATCAACACCAAGACCGCCTCGGGCGTCAACTCCCGGCATGCACCCCTGAATGTCGATGTCATTACCACCGACTGGCAGTGGCTCTTTATCTATCCCAAGCAGCATATCGCCACCGCCAATGAACTGGTGATCCCGCGCAAGACGCCGGTGGTATTTCACATGACGTCCGCCACCGTCGTGAACGACTTTTTTATACCGAATCTGGCGGGCATGATCGACATTATGCCCGGTATGCGCACAAAGCAGGTGCTGGTGGCCGATAAGTTAGGCCAATACAAGGGTTATTCCGCTAACTTCAGCGGCGCCGGCTTCTCGTGGATGGGCTTCAAGACGCACGTCGTGGGGGCCGCAGGCTTTAGGCGCTGGACGCAGGCGATCCAGAAGTCGCCGCAGCACATGGACTATGCGCAGTTCAACGAATTTGCCAAGCCCACGACCAATGTCGATGGCAAGACCTACGCGTTTTCGCATGTCCATGCGCGCCTTTTTGATCAGGTGATCAAGGGTGTGCTGGACGGTAAGGTCTATACCACGCGTATGCCGCCGCCCGGCGCCCCATAGCCCCCCGGGGTTCGCGCGCCGGACGGACTGGACTGTGGTGCGTTGCTTTGGTGTTTCTCGCTTAAAGAGGAGTGTCCGATTATGGTGAACGTGCAAGGACCATGGAGCCCGCTGCTTGGGCGTCTATCGCTCG
>JAKBUS010000117.1 GCA_021841585.1 Pseudomonadota bacterium
TTTGAATACCGCAAGATGCTAGACGACCTCATCGCCGATGGTCTGCCCAGGTTCGAGGCGCGCTTCAAGGAGCTCTTGAACGAGAACACCATCCGCGAGGTCGCGAACTTTCAGTCGCAGCTTGCGCGCGAGCGCGAACTCATCAAGGAACGTATCGATCGCGTGAACGGTTCGCTGACCAAGATCGACTACAACCCCGGCCGCTACATCGTGCTCGAGGCCGAGCGCACGCCCGACGCCGATATCCGCGATTTTCAGGGCGATCTGCGCGCCTGCACCGAGGGCGCGCTCACAGGTTCCGACGACAGCCAGTACTCGGAGGCCAAGTTTCTGCAGGTCAAGCGCATCATCGAGCGCTTCCGGGGGCGCGAGGGGCAATCGGAGGCCGATCGGCGGTGGACCGCGAAAGTCACCGACGTGCGCGCGTGGTTTGTGTTCGCAGCGAGCGAACGCTGGCGCGAGGACGACAGCGAATACGAACACTATTCGGATTCAGGCGGCAAATCCGGCGGCCAGAAGGAAAAGCTTGCCTACACCGTGCTCGCCGCGAGCCTCGCCTATCAGTTCGGCCTGGAGTGGGGGGCGACCCGCTCGCGCTCGTTTCGCTTCGTGGTCATAGACGAGGCCTTCGGACGCGGCTCCGATGAGTCGGCGCAATACGGGCTGCGGCTTTTCCAGGAGCTAAACCTCCAGATCCTGATCGTCACACCCCTGCAAAAGATCCATATCATCGAACCGTACGTCGCCTGCGTGGGCTTTGTGCACAATGAAGACGGCCGATCCTCCAAACTTCGCAATCTGACGATCGAGGAGTATCGCGCCGAAAAGGCCCGGATCGCACGATGAGCTGGACCTCGTCGGCCGACATCCGCGCGCATGTCGCCCGCCACTTCGCGCGCGGCACGCTGCTTTCATCGATGGTCACCGGCCGCTTGCACTTCCCCTGGCGCCTGCCGTGCAAGGGCCCGACCGCGCGCGAGATAAGCGCGCGCTTCGATGCGGTCCGCGCGTGGGCGGCCGAGCTGCGCGCCCTCCCCCATGCGCGTGTGGTGATGCGCACCATCCGTCACCGCACGCTGGGCACGAACGCCCTGCCCGCCGAGATCTGGATCGATACTCTGGAAGACGCCCTGGCGCTCATCGGCAAGACCGCCTGCGCCCGCCAGTTCGCCCGACTTCTTACGACCACCCAAGACACCTACCCGGCGCTGCTTGACTGGCTTGCGCACCATTCGCTGCGTGCCCTTGAATCGGCCGAGGCCTGGGAGCGCCTGCTCGCGGTCATCGCCTGGATCGACGACCATCCGCGGCCTCACGTCTATCTGCGGCAGGTGGATCTGCCGGGCGTCGACAGCAAGTTCCTTGAGGCCCACCGCGGGGTGCTAGCCGAGCTCCTTGATCGCGCGCTCCCGCACGCCGTATGCGTGCCGGCGGCAAGCGGGATCACGGCATTCACCGTGCGCTACGGCTTTCGTGAAAAGCCTGTGCGTGTACGCCTGCGGCCGTTGGATGAAAACCTGCCGCTTGCCGCCATCGGCGCCGACATCACGCTCGATGTCCCAAGCCTCGCGCGCCTGGATCCCGGGGCGGACCAGGTTATCATCACCGAAAACGAGGTGAACTTCCTCGCCCTCCCGCAGGTCCCGGGGACGATCGCTCTATTTGGCGCGGGCTACGGATTTATCATGCTCAAAGACATCCCCTGGCTTGCCCGCGCGCGGCTCCATTACTGGGGCGACATCGATACCCACGGCTTTGCCATCCTCGATCAATTGCGCGCGGTGTTCCCCGAAGTCCAATCCTTACTCATGGATCGAGCAACCCTGTTTGCCTTCGAGTCGCAATGGGGGCACGAGGACCGACCGACCACGCGCGACCTTCCGCGGCTGACCGCAGACGAGCGCGCGCTTTATGACGCATTGCGCGACAACCGCATCCGCGCGCAGCTGCGCCTCGAACAGGAGCGGATCGGATTCCAATGGGTGGAGCAGGCGCTGGCACGGGCCGCGGGCGATCCCCCGTGAAGCCGCCTGCGTTGACGGCGGATCGTCGGCCGTAGCGCGATCAAAGTGCCCACAGGCTCCTTATAAGGTCACGCCCGGCCGGCGATCCGCGCCGATCTTGGCTTGTCCCCGCGACCGCGCGATCCACGCGCCCAAAAGACTTAAAAATACTAGGGCGAGGGTGCGCCTGGATCCCCGGATGCGGGCTTCGCTTCGTCCATGCGCGCCTTGACGCGCGCCACCTGGCGCTGCACGACATCGAGCCCATCCAACCCTATGCCTTCGCTCACCGATTCGTAGATCAAGATCACGCCGAGCATGTGGATCAGCCCCACGACGGCAATCGCCAGATACCAGACGAGGGCGGTGGACACACCGGCGGCCCCCAGGCCGCGGCCCATCAGGGACCCGAACATCGAGGCCATGGGCCCCATCCCATTATACCCGCCCCCGCCCATCCCCATGCCGTTGTAGTGACCGCTCATGGACCTCAGGGCGTCGACGAGATACATCCCCGCCACGCTTAAGTTGCCCATGCCCACCATCGCAAACAAGAAGAGCGCGGCGGGCATGACGATCAGCCCCAAAACCAGAAAACGCATGAACACATCGAGCGGGCGCTTGACGACGATGGTCGTGGCGCGCGTCAAGGCCGCCATCATGCCGTCGCCATGCCATAGACCCGCCACCGCCAACGGCGCCGCCAGAAACAGCACCGCCCCGGTCAATGCCAAAACCAGGACCGAGGGGCCGGCCAGCAGAAACGCAAACGCCCCACCGATACCGGGAATGCGCGCGAAAAGCGACAGCAGAAACACCACCAGGAATACGAGCGCATAACTAAGCCCCAGCAGCACGAGCACGCCGATCGCCGCGAGCGTCACCCGAAGCCCCCCGAAGAAGGCGCTTATGAACGGGCGAATAGGCCGGTCGTAGGCTTGATCGGCTAGCATGAGACCGCTGCCGTTCACGCCCATGACTGCCACCACCAGCGCCACGAGCCCAAGGAGCATGGCGAGAGCCATCCATCCCCCGCTTCTTAAGGCCATGTCCGAGGCCCCGATGATCGCAAGGCCTGCGACCGCGAAACTCCCCGCCAGCATGGCCAGCGCCCGCCAGTTATACAATGCCTCGTAACTGCGTAACAGCACACCCAGATTATCGGCTGCCTTTCTGTCCATACATCCTCCCGTTGTTTTTATGGTGGCGCTTTTCGACCCGCCGGCAGGCGCCCTTGACATCCTCCCCTCCCTGAAGGAAGGGGATTCCTAACCTCACGGCTTCGGTTCCTGTTTCACGGAGACGCGCCCATGCCACTTTACAGCGACACCGGACTTACAGTCTCTCCGCAGGCTAGCCCCGCCAGTCCGGCGGTTAGAATGTTGCGCGCGGCGTTCACGTCCCGGTCATGGACTGTCCCACATTCAGGGCAGGTCCATTCTCGGACTTTGAGCGGCAGCGCGGATACGGTATGTCCGCAGTCGTGGCACTGCTTACTGCTGGGGTACCAACGATCTATGCCAACCACGATACGGCCATGCCAGGCAGCCTTGTATTCCAGTTGGCGCAGGA
>JAKBUS010000118.1 GCA_021841585.1 Pseudomonadota bacterium
TGCGTCGCAGCAGGAAGCCGGGCGCGGACGGGAAGCCATTGCCGCCGCTTAAGGTTTTATGATCCCTTTTGCATCTCAGGGACGATGGCGACGCCCGCAGCAATGGCGGCGCCATGGAGCCTTTTGTCTAACGTGGCAAGCGGCAACTCGCGCCTTAGCGCAAGCTCGAGATAGGCCGCGTCGTACAACGTCAGCCCATGGGCCTTTGCAAGATCTAACGTGGTCGACCAGGCAGCCGCGTCAGTCTGATGGTCAACGGTCTCGGGCAACAGACGCAAATCCGGTAGAAGTTCACTCATTTCCTGGATGGTGATGCGACCATGCCGCGTGGCGACAAGCAGGGCATTACAGACCTCCAGCGCCCAATGGGCGGGGACACAAATACCCTCCCCCAACAATCGCTCACGTACCCGATTGGCAGATTCAGCGTCTTCATCGCGCAGATACCAGGCCAACGTCATAGAGGCATCGGCGATAAAGGCCATCAGTATTTACGCCCTGCGTCGATTAATTCGCGCAACGAGATATCCCCTAGGTCATGGGTGGCCTGAAACGCCTTCATGCGGGCCACAACCGCACGCCGCTCTTCCAAGCCCTGGGTCGCCACCGATCGTAACTCCGCCACCGCCTGCCCATGCTTGGTGATAATGAACCGCTCCCCTTTACGCACCCGATCCAAGATCTCGGACAAATGCGTCTTCGCCTCGTAAGCACCGATCTCGGGCATTGCACACCCCTCCTACTGCATAAACTAGTTGCAGACTAGTGTATGCAGTAGTCATGCGGCGGTCAACGTCGGCAACCCCAGCGGACCATATACAGCCATCCCGCTCAATAGACATGGATTTACTGTGCCACGCCCGCTACTGCGAGAGACACATCCCACCCAGAGACCGAAGCGGCGAACGCGTTTTAGAGGCGCGCGTTTTAGAGCTCAACCCCTGGAGCATTTATGCGACTAAAACGATCCCTATACCCGAGTCGCCCTGTCTAAGCGGCGGGGGCCGTACACGCCCCCTGTTTGCCAAGCATTCAATCCTTGACGTCAAAGAGAATCGATTGCAGCCATACATCCGGACTTTTGATGAGACCTGTGTCTCTGTCCCTGATGGAATATGCGAAACGGCGCCTCATCACTTCATCGCACTCACGGTGCTCTGGACCCCGCAGGTTTCGCCGTTTGCGGTCCGACCTCATTGCCATCACGTCATGATTGCCTGTGCAATCGTGGGAGCTTGCCTCCTATATCTCTCTGCTCATCACACCACTCATCGCATGTCCTGCTCGGCCTCTTAAGGCGTACCTAGGCTGCAAGGGGCGAAGGCCTGCCGTTCGGACGATAGTCCCGCCCATGGGCCAAGAGTGCCCATACCATGCGCGTTCTTGTTGGCGAGCGCCACCGCCGCCACGTTTTTGGGACGGCGATCGAGGAGGCGCTTTAGCCACGTCTCTTGCGTGAACCTCGCGGCGGACACGCGGATCACGGCTCGCGCCCCGTGAATGAGGGGTGTCCGAAGGTACACGTCCCCGCGCTTGCTGATACCAAGAAGCATAGGCTTGCCGCCGCTCGAATGCTGCCTTGGCACAAGTCCGAGCCAGGCCGCGAGTTGCCGGCTATTGGCGAAGGTCTTCGCATCACCAATCGAGGCCACGAGGGCCGTGGCCGTGATCGGGCCGATACCGGGTATCTCGGCGAGTCTTCGGCTCTCAGTGTTCTGCCGGTGCCAAACCTGAATCTGGGCTTCGAGTTCGTCTACCTGGCAGTCTAGGTCCTTCAGATGGGTGGTCAACCGGGCGATCAATGCGCGCAGGGTGTCGGGTAGGCCGTTCTCGGCATCTTCGAGGATCCGCGGGACCTGTTTGGTGATCGACGCGATGCCTTGCGGGATCACGAGTCCGAACTCTGACAGCAGTCCCCGGATCTGATTGGCCTGCGCGGTGCGCGCCTTGACGAATCCCTGACGGGCGCGATGCAGGGCTAGGACCGCCTGACTCTCGATGGTTTTTATGGGCACGAAGCGCATATTGGGGCGCGCCACGGCTTCACAGATCGCTTCAGCGTCGGCGGCATCGTTCTTGTTAGTCTTGACATAGTTACGTGGCGCGCCACGTAACTATGTGTATGTGGCGTCCAAAGATATGTGGCGCAGGGTCGATGATGCCTCGGAGGCTGGGGGCTTCGCTCGCGTTTGCGCCACATAAATTCAGGTAGATGATGATCGTCCATTCCCTTTCATGGAGGACGATCATGTTTGAGACGCTGTTCCGTCACCCAACTATCCTTGAGCGTTACCGCACAGGGCCCCATGCCGACTCGCGCGAGCGCTTTCTCCGAGCGTGTGCCAAACAAGGGTATTCGCGCGCAAGGCTGCTCAATATCGCCTGGATCACGCTCGCCGCGGCACCCGGTATCGATCTCAACTGTAAGGAGATTTCTCTCCAAGACATCGAATCCGCAGTTGACCAGCGGAGACGATTTAAAGGGCTTTCGTGGGACAAGGACACTGATACTTTTCGTCGGTCCCGTCGCGCTTTCGTTCACATCATTACCAAATGGCTGGAAAGTGAAGGTTGCGTCGTGCGCTTTCCAGAAGGGGAACGACCCTTTGCTCAGCAACTTGAGAGTTTTGCGTGCTACTTGCGCCAGGAGCGCGGCCTATCGCCGATTACAGTTTCGACTCGATGCTATCTTGTGGGTCGTTTCTTTGCCGGTCTACCTTCATGTTGCGACTCGCTGCGTGCCATTACGATTACCGATATTGATGCGTTCATTAAGGTTAAGGGGCATCAAGGATGGGCACGCACCTCATTGTCTATGCTTACGGACAGCTTACGCAGTTTCTTTCGCTACGCCGGGTCCCAAGACTGGTGCACCACGGGATTGGCCTCCAGCATAGAGTTGCCGCGCATCTATGTGATGGAGAGAATTCCGCAAGGACCCGCTTGGGAAGATGTGCAGCGCCTACTTTCCAGCGCTGATACTGGGCGTAACGTTGATATCCGGGATCGGGCTGTCCTTTTGCTCCTTGCCCTATACGGGCTGCGGCGCGGAGAGGTTGCCGCACTGCGAATAGACGACCTTGATTGGGTGAACGACCGCATTCTAGTGACGCGTCCAAAGCAGCGCTGCGCGCAGTCTTATCCGTTAGTCCCCGAAGTGGGCAACGCGATCCTGCGCTACCTGCGTGAAGTGCGGCCGCAATGCGTACACCGGGCCCTGTTTCTGACACTGAGGGCCCCAGTACGCCCTTTGTCGGCCGGCAGCATGAGCGAAATCGCACGCGCTCGACTGAGCGCCCTTGGAATCACAACACCGCACTTCGGGGCGCATTGCCTGCGCCACGCCTGTGCCGGCCATCTCATGGCGTCCGGTTTCTCGCTAAGGCACATCTGAATTAACCCCTCATTTCGACAAGCCCAAGGTGTAGGCGATCACCAAGATCCGCGTCTTTTTGGATGGTTACGCGGATTTATCAGGAAAGCGTTCCTTGAGGGAACGGGTTTGGAGGGTCTTGTCCGGGCTGTGATGGCTGAGGGTCGACGGTGG
>JAKBUS010000045.1 GCA_021841585.1 Pseudomonadota bacterium
GCGTTGCGGTAGACTTGCGCCTCTATCGAGGAGGGCTGCCATGGCCTTAATGATTACCGACGACTGCATCAACTGCGACGTCTGCGAGCCGGAGTGCCCGAACGGGGCCATTTCCCCAGGCGAAGAGATATACCGCATTGATCCGAATTCCTGCACCGAATGCGTGGGTCACTACGATACCCCTCAGTGTGTCGAGGTCTGTCCCGTCGACTGCATCCCGAAGAACCCGGACCGTGTGGAGAGCAAGGAATCCCTGTATGAGAAGTACCTGGCGCTGACCCGTAAGACCGGCTAGATCCGTATGGCGCTCTTTCGCAAGACGACTGCCGACAAGAGCGAGAAACCGGGCGTTTTCGCCCGCCTGAGCGAGCGCCTCACCGCCACCCGGCGGGCCTTGAGCGGAAACGTAGGCCAGCTCCTCGCGCGCAAGCGCGTCCTGGACGCGGCACTGCTCGAGGACCTGGAAACCGTCCTCATCACCGCCGACCTCGGCGTGGACACCGCCAGCGCCGTGATGGCCGACATCACAAAACGGGTGTCGCGCAAGGAGCTTGGCGATACCGAGGCCGTCTATGCGGCCTTGCGCGCCATCCTCTACGAGATCGTGGCGCCCTGCGAGCAACCCTGGCCGATCACGCACCAGCCCGAGATCGTGCTCATGATCGGCGTAAACGGCGCGGGCAAGACCACCACCATCGGAAAGCTTGCCTGCCGGCTGCGCGCCGAAGGCCGTTCGGTCCTGCTCGCCGCCGGTGACACGTTTCGCGCGGCGGCCATCGAACAGCTCGGCGAATGGGCGCGGCGCGCCGAGGTTTCCATGATCAGCCAGCCGCGCGGGGCCGATGCCGCCGCCGTCGCTCATGACGCCCTACAGGCGGCACGCTCGCGCGCGGTGGACGTCCTTTTGATCGACAGCGCCGGCCGCCTGCACACCCAGACCGGACTGATGGACGAGCTCGCCAAGATCAAGCGCACGCTCGCGCGCCTTGACGCGCATGCCCCACACCAGGTCATCCTGATCTTGGATGGCGGCATCGGCCAGAACGCACTCATCCAGGTCGAGCAATTCCACAAGGCCGTGGGCGTAACCGGCCTATGCATCACCAAGCTCGACGGTACCGCGAAGGGTGGTGTCGTATTTGCGCTCGCCAAACGCTTTGCGCTACCGATCTACTTCGTGGGCGTCGGCGAATCGGCGGACGACCTGCGCCCCTTCGATGCCCGCTCCTTCGTGGATGCGGTATTGCCGGCCGAGCCCGTCGATGATAGAGCTTAAGCACGTCTTCAAGCGTTATCCGCTGGGGATCGAGGCCCTGAGCGATGTCGGTTTCAGCGTGGCGCGCGGCGAGATGGCCTTCCTCACCGGGCCTTCGGGGGCCGGCAAGAGCACCGTGTTGAAGCTGCTCTGTCTGCTGGAGCGCCCGACACGTGGGCAGGTCGTGGTCAACGGCCACGACCTGGCGCGCCTGAAGCCCTACCGTCTACCACACTTCCGGCGCGAGATCGGCGTGGTCTTTCAGGACAACCGGCTGTTGAACGAGCGCACGGTGTTCGACAACGTCGCCCTGCCGCTGTTGGTGGCCGGCATGACCGGCGATGAGGTGCGTAAGCGCGTGCTCGCGGCCTTGGACAAGGTGGGCTTGAGAGGCCGCGAGCGCGGCTTTCCGCTGGCCCTGTCGGGCGGCGAGCAGCAACGCGTGGGTATCGCGCGCGCGCTCGTGCACCGCCCGGCGCTGCTCATTGCCGACGAGCCGACCGGCAATCTGGACGCCGCCTTATCCGATGACATCATCGACCTCTTCCAGGAATTCAACGACCACGGCGTCACGGTCCTGATCGCCACCCACGACCTGCGCCAGATCGAGCGCCTGCGGGCGCGCGTGATCCGGCTCGGCGAGGGCCACATGGTAAGCGCCGCATAAGCCGACCGCCCATGATCACCGAGAGGTTGCGATGGGCAAGCCGCCGACAATCTTGGCATCGGCAAGGCACGGCTGACGGCCACCGCGGGATGGGTCATGATCCTGTCCCGGCACGCGGCCGCGGCAGGTCTGGCGTGCGCGAAGGGGCATGCCGACCTGCCCCCAAAATCTGATGAGCAGGTGGGGGTGGACGATGGCATGTAGCCCGGATCGGCCGAACGGTTACCCGAACACCTGGGCCTGCCGCCCGATACACGAACGTGGCGAGCGGGAGAGGGACGACGGTGCCGCCTGGGCGCGCCACCCGCCGCTTTCGACCGCATCATCGCAAGTCACGCGACAAGGACCGCTATGAAGGCCTATCTGACCCGCCATATGCAAGTCTTCATGAGGACGCTCGGGGATTTCGCGCGCAGCCCGACGGCCACACTTCTGACCGTGGTCTTGATCGGCGTGACCCTGGTGCTGCCGATCGGCCTCTATGTCGGGCTTTCGAATCTGCAGCGTCTGACCGCGGGCTGGCAGCCGCGCGGGTCGCTGTCGGTCTATCTGGCAAAGGGCGCGCCCAATACCGCGACCATCGCGGCCATCCGCCAGGTCCCCGGGGTCGCCACCGTACGCTACATCTCCCCGGCCGAGGGTCTGCGCGAATTCTCGGCCACCTCGGGCCTTGGCGCCGCCGCCGTGGCCTTCCGCCATCACAATCCGCTGCCCGGCGTGGCCGTGGTCACTCCTAGGGGGGGCACACCGGCCAAGGTGGCGCGCCTCGCTACGGAGCTCAAGGCCGTGCCCGGCGTGGCCCATGTGCAATCAAATCTCGCATGGATCGAGCGCCTCGACGCCGCGCTTGCCCTCGGTCACCGGCTGGTCGTGATCCTCGCCACGGCACTGGGCTTGGCGCTCATCCTCATCATCGGCAACACCACGCGTGCGGCGGTGGCAAGCCGCGCAGACGAGATCGCCGTGGTCGGCCTGGTTGGGGGAACCAATGCCTTTATCCGGCGTCCCTTCCTATACGCGGGGGCATTGACCGGGGGACTTGGGGCGCTATGCGCGCTCATTCTCCTGGAAGTGGCCTTCCTAGCCCTGGACGGGCCGATTGCGGCGCTCGATCGCGCCTACGGGGCCCATTACCACCTGTTGGGGCCGGACCTGAGTCAGGCCTTGGGGCTTTTGGGGGGAGGGGCCCTGCTCGGATGGCTGGGGGCGCGGATCGCGGTGGGGCGGGCGCTACGTTCGAGCCGGATCTAGCGGGCGTTCGGACATGGGCGCGGGGAACTTTTTCGAGGAATTAGCACTCTCAGGCCGAGAATGCTAAAATGTAGTGGTACTCAACGGTCGATACGGACAGTCGAAGGGGGTAGGACATGACCATGCACACCTTGCCAGTCGCCGTCAATGTCAGCGCCGAGGGCGGACTCTCGCACTACATGCGGCTTGCAAACGCGGCGCCGGTACTAGACGCCGAACAAGAGCGGCAGCTGGCGATCGAGTACCGGGAGAACAACAACCTCGAGGCCGCAAGGCAGCTCGTGCTCTCGCAGCTGCGTTACGTCGTGCGCGTGGCGCGGGCCTTTGCGGGCTACGGCCTGCCGCAGGCCGACCTCATTCAAGAGGGCAATATCGGTCTGATGAAGGCCGTCAAGCACTTCGACCCGGCGCACGGCGTACGCCTAGTGTCTTTCGCGGTGCATTGGATCCGCGCCGAGATCTACGACTACATCCTGCGCAACTGGCGGATCGTAAAGATCGCCACCACCAAGGCCCAGCGCAAACTGTTCTTCAATCTCCGGCAATCGCGCGCTCGCATCGGCTGGATGAACGAAAGCGAGATCTCGAACCTCGCCGCCGATCTCGACGTGCCGACCGAGACCGTGAAGGAGATGGAGTCGCGCATGGCAAACGCGGACGTGCCGTTCGATGCCCAGGATGACAGCGACGACGAAGAGTTCCGCTCATCGCCGGCGGGTTTCCTGCAGGACATGCGCTACAACCCCGAGAGCCTCCTGACACGCGCCGATGCCGAGAGCTCACAGCAAGATCGGCTGCAAAACGCCCTCGTATCGCTGGATGGCCGCAGCCAGGACATCATCCGCAGGCGCTGGCTGGCGGCTGACAAACCGACCCTGCACGAACTGGCGGAGGAATACGGGGTCTCCGCGGAGCGCATCCGTCAGATCGAGAAAAAGGCCCTCGACACCATGAAGGGCGTGCTGCTCTCGCCGGAGCCCGCCTAGACATCGGCCGGTCCCCTTAGGCGACCGAGGGGACGCGCCGCGCCGGGTTGCCAATGACGGTGGAGTGGTCCGGGACCGCCTGAATGACCACCGACCCCATACCCACGATGCAATCGGCGCCGACATTGGCGCCGATCACCGCACCCTCGCCTATCCAGGTGTTGGCGCCTATCACCACGCGCGTGATGACGTCCGCGGCGCTGATGCCGCCAGCGGCGCTACCGTGGTAATAGAGTCCGGAGGTGATCGATACACGGCTTGCGACCCGCACCCCGGGACCGAGATCGACCAGGCCCATGACGCAATAGGCCCCGACCCCGGCGCGCGCGTAAACGCGCGCCCCGCGCTTCGAGAAGTAGCTCCCGAAATGCACGCTGGCACCCGGCTCGAAGAGCGCGAGCGTGCGGCCGTAATAGGCGCCGCGCGCGGCGTCGCCTATGATCCCTGGGACCAAAGCCAGCAACTGGCCGCCGAGCGTGAAGCCATCGTCGCGCCCCCCGTTGTACCGGTCACACGCCGCTAGCGCCAGCGCCGGAAACGCGATCACGGCCCCGAGGCCTGCGAGCAAGGCCCGGAACGTCTCCCTAAAAGCCCAAGTCATGGCCTAGAACACGTCGAGACAGAACCTGTCCACGGTCTCCGGCAGTCCCGTGATGTCGGGGCGCAAGGCGCCTAGCAGCAAGCGCAGCTTGCGGGGCGCCGCGCGAAATCCGAGACGGCGGAAGACATCGAGGTCTGCGTAGCCTGTGTCCGGCACCATGATCGCCTCGGCGCCTTGCGCGAGCGCGGCGCGCAACACCGTATCGACGAAGGCCGCGCGCGCGGCGGGCGCAAGGGGCGCGACGGCGAACGCCTCGACATAGGCGTTCATGCCGACCCGCTCCGACCGAACCGGCAAAAACGACAGGCTGACAAGGCCCGCCACCTCGCCGTCGACCTCATAGACGTAGGTCACCACACGCGGCCGCAGGCGCAGCAGGAAATCGACGTCCTCGTGCTCCACCACCTTGGCGAGCGGCGCCTGGGCCGTGCAGGCCGACAGCAGCGCGAACCCGGCGGCCGCGTCGGCCGGCTCGTAGCGCCGCACCCGATGCGGGTCACCGGGACCGAGGCGCGCGCCGACGATGGCCGGAATCCCAGCCAGATAACGGAAATTGCGCACGCTTTGCACCGTAAGGCCGCGCGCGGCAAAGGCGCGGGCCACGGTCTGATTGGCCGGGGTGCCGGCCACGGTCACCGCGACATAGAGCTCATAGCCCCGGTCGCGCGCGCGGTCCAGCATGAGCCCCTGTTGACGGTCGCTCAGGCGATGACGCCGGTAGCGCCCCGACACGGTAAAAAAGCTCCCGAATACCCCGCGATACAGACGATCGCCGACCCGCAGGCGCAGGGGCACGAACGCGAGATAGGAGGCAAGATCACCATTCTTGGCGCGCAGACCCACCGCCATCGACGGGTCGGCCGTCGGTCTTAGGATATGCATCGTCAAAAGATCGCGCTCGTATACCCAACAAGGTGGTGTCCAGTTGGCGCGCATGAGCGCACTCGCCTCCTCAAAGTCCGGGCTTACCACCTCATCGAAGCATTCCACGGACTCCACATTACCGGCGCCCTCGGCCTGACTTGCTTGCATGCTACCCCCCTTGTGTTCGAATGGCCTCTAAATACAAAACCGCTCCTACAGGCAATCGGCGGCATGCTCCACAAGCTCCACGGTGTGCTTTAGGCCGTGCTGGCAAAAACAGGCATGCAAAAGCCTTTCTAGGCCAAATGCCGCGCATCCCGTGTGAGCCGGCTCCCCGTCACCGGCGCCGATCTCGAAGCGAGTCCCGAAAAACCGCTCGTGGTAATTGAACGAACCGCACGCAATGGATGCGTCTGGCGCGGTATCCACCTTCAACTCGTACTTAAGATCGTTTGCCAGCTGGAAAAAGCGCAAGGACGGAAAATCGCTCGCGAAAAACGGGTCGCACGCAGTCTCGAGCCGAGCCGACAGGTCGAGCAGCTCAACGAGCCGCCAGACGACGTTTATAGCCTTCTCGCGGGCCGCCAGGACCGCATCGCGCGCGCCGAGCCAGACAATCTCGCGCATGGAAAACTCCCACAGCCGGTCCAGGCCCGTGAGATTCTTCGATTCGTAGCGAAAGCAACGCCCATGCGCGGTGAAGACGCTGGCCTCCCCTGCCGGGAGGCTTTGCCCCATGAGCGCGCCGTATGTGTGATAGCAAACCGCCGGCGAAAGACAGTATTCAGGGGGTGCGATCTCGGCTATGTCCTCGAAAACCGGGTTCCCCCCCTGACGATGGCGCTCCCCGAAGCGCTCGATCGCCTCGAAGTCCTCCTTCAAGTGCACGGCGAAGGTAAGCGAGTGGGGAAAGGATGCAAAATAGCCGGCGCGCCGCAACCAATCGCTGGGCACGAGCGAGTTATAGGATTGGGATACGGCCTGGAATTCGCGCGCGGCGAGACGTTCAAGAATGCCATCGAGGCGGTTCAGGAGGTGCATGAACACCCCGCTGCGGCCCACCGTGCCTTGTCCAGAGGCCCACACGGCACCCTGTTTGACAAGCCCCTCATAGGTCTCGCCGGAAAATCCGCCCGACTCGAAGGTTCGCGCGCGCAGGATTTTAGGCGTGACCGTCAGGCGCTCGACCTGCATCTTTCCGATCAGATGTTCGAGCTTGGCCGCCACATCGCCGCTTGCCCCCGCGCCTTGCAGATCGACCTCGAGACAATTCGAATCCTCGCGATAGCGGGACTTCAAAATGGCGGTATCGCAATAGCAGGCGCGCTTGGTGATCTCCGTGCACACATCGAACGGCAGGTTGGCGGGCAACGGGATCGCGAGAGTTTCCATGCCGAGCTCGTCCTTGAATGAGGTAGAAACCATGACCCAGCATCCGTGCCGGGCGATGGTCATGACGCTACCCCGGTGCCCATGGTTCGTCAATCGGCCCCGGGCATACCTTCAAGGGCATGGCGCGGGATTGGATGCGCTGCTCAAGGCCCACGAGAAACTTTGCTGATTTCCCGCGGCGTCGGTCATGGCGACGACCAGAGGCGAGGGCACGGGCACCGGCACCTCCACCTCCCAGACACCAGGGGTGATGGCAAGGGCGGCGCCGTCGGCCATCCCCGCCACGACCCCCGATATGTCCTGCCACTGGCCCGCTATCAGGGCACCCCCCACCAGCGGCTGGAACACGGTCACGCAGGCCTGCGGCGGCGTGTTATCGATGCCCACGGACGCCTGGTAAGAGGCCTTGTCGCCAGCTGCATCCTGCGCGGTCACGGTCACCCCATGCACGGCATTGCTTAGCCTACTGGTGTCTATAGCAAAGGCAAACGCGGAGGTCGCGGTCACGGTCTGGTATTGCTGTTGATCTATGGCGATCGTCACAGACACTGGCAGCCCATAGGGATCTATCACCGATCCGTTTACGATCATCGTTCCATGGGTCCACGTCGGCAGTGGCGTCACCGTCAACGCGATGGTGTTGCCGCCAAAAGGCGCAGGCGCGGGTGCCCCGAACAACGGCGATGTCGATTCGGCAAGCGTTCGCGCATAGGCGAGGATCGCCGAGGCGTTTGGCCCGGGGAGCGAATCCGCGGACCCCGGCGGGGCCGCCGCCGCGACCTGCAGAACGGCATCGGCAAGCCCCTGTCGGTAGGCATCGGCGGACAACGCAAGCGGGCCTAGCATCAGCGCGCCGGCGGATCCGGCGCCGTTTAGAAGCCCATCGTAGGCGACATCGGCGGCCATGAGACCGGTGAGCGTCTGCGTCCGGCTGGCGTTGGTGTGCGCCCAGTGCCTAAGGGCCGCGAGCACGAGGCCATAGCGTAGGCCGGCGGTAAGCGCCTGCCCGCCCCCGCCTTCACCGGATGGCAACACCGGTTCCGTGGCCAGCGGGTCGAAACCGAGCCAATCCGTGAATTCCGCACTGGCGCTCGTAACCGCGGCGGCAGCCGACATTCCCTGGTGCTGAAGGTAGCCATCGGCCGCGACGATGGCGTTCGTTATAGGGGTGATCGCCACCGTCTCGCTGCTACCCTGCTGATAGACCAGTGCCGCACGCAGGGTGCCGGATGGGACATTGGCGCCGGCGGCATTGCCATAGGAGCCGCCGCTTGCCACGATCTCTATGGTCGTGTCGAGGCTTTGGAGAGACACGGCAAAATGTCCGCTATCGTCGCTGCGGGTGGCGGCAAGCATACCGCTTGGTCCGAGCACCGAAATCGATGCGCCCGCCACGGGGCTTGCGCTTACGACATAGCCCGCGACGGATCCTTGCGGTATGGGGGTTGCGGCCTCGGGGTTTCCTAGCCGACAGCCGCTCAAGGCGAGGCCGGCTAGTGATATCAATTTGTAGAGTTTGCGTATCTTCAAAATAACCTCCATAGCACGGTCATGCTGACGGTGGAAATGCGTGAGGGAAACCCTGTCTGCGCGGTGATGGCCACGGACCACGATCGCGCGAGCGGCACGCTCATGGTGACCGCGAGGTCCGCGTCGTTTTCGACAATTGCCGGATAGGAGGCGATGGCGTAGCCCTGGTCGTTCAGGCGTTGCCTTTCATCGAACCGGTAGCGCGAGATCCCGCCCCCGATTCCGAGCCAGGGGCGAAACGCGTAACTAAAGGGCGTTCTGCGCTCCCAAAACGCCAGCAGACTGGCGGCGCGCCCACGCTCGAGCCATGCGCCGGGGGCGGCCTCGGTTGCATACTGGCCGACGTCGGCCTCCAGGAGCCAGCGTTGGCCGGCATAGCCCGAGCGCGTCCATTGTCCGGTGAATTGCCAACCAAAGGCCGAGATCGGGACGAGACCCGCGAGCAGCCCGCCGCCGGCGGCCAACCGCCAAGCGGCGGCGCCTGCCGGTAGCCCCAAGGCAACCATGAAAATGCTGATTTTCTGGATTGTTTTCATGATGCTTTTTGCGTCTCCACGTAGGCCTGCTGCGCCGGGACATAGAGGATCCGGCGTGGGATACGCCAATCCGCCGACGCATTCAGGGTATTTGTGCCAACCTGGCCCAAGGCCTCCGAGGTCACAGAGGACTGGGCCTCCATGGCCCCGACGATGGCATCCACGCCCTCCACGACCGATTGCGCGAACGCCGCAAGCGCGGCCTTGCGCCGCCCACCCAACACATAGGCGGGAAGGCCCAGACCATGGTCGGCACCGAAGGCCGTGGCGGCGAATGGCACAACCCGGCCATCGGGCATGACCGCCTCGGTGACGCCGATCTGCACACGCCCAAGCCGCGCCCCTTCGATATGACCGAGGAGACGGGTCCCGGCAGGCACGACGCCTTGCAGACCGCGCACGGGGGCCTGGATATGCAGGACCACCAAAGCCGGGTCCCTATCCGTGACGCCGTGACGCAAGATCACGGGGATCCACGAGCCCGGGCGGATGCCGAACGTGAACGCCGGGCTTGCCAGGATCAGCGGTTTGACGTGCGCGCGGGCTTGCGCTACGGCAAAGGGCATGGCACGACGCACCGGGGCGCGCGGGGGCAACACCGCCTGCGTTATGCGCGGGCGCGGGGCGCGGGCGTCCACGAGCCCAAGCAGTTTGTGAAAGAGCGACGGCGCCGAAGGCCTCTGGCGCACGAGACGGCGGACAATGGCCGCGGGGGTGGCGGGCGATGCGACTACCATGACAACCGTACCGGTCCGATGGCGGTCAGCACGACCAGATGCCAGCGCCTGACATGGTGAGCCGGGGGCACAAGCGCAAGCGCGCAGGCGGTGCGCTGGTTGGGCGTTGACGTGTGGCATGCGAGGACCCCCGGAATGCGTCGCCACTTATGGCGGCCACGAAAAAGCGCGGCGCCATGAATCAAGCCCAGCGGACCCTTGACGCCAGAGAGCGCGAAGCCGAGCACCTGCTCGCCGGGCACGAGCAGCAGCCGCCGCACGCGTAGCGCGATGGTGCGCGCGCCACGGGTGGCGACGACGCGCTTTCGGATCGCAATCCGTGCAAGCGGCCCGAAGGCCGCATAGGCCCAGGCGCGCGCCCATGCGGACGCATGGGCCGGACGCGGGGGCGGCGCCGTTTTTGACAGGCGCGGACGCGTAAACAGGATGTCGCTCGTGTAGTGACGGCCGCTTTGGGTCGTGCACACGAGCAGTGACACATAGAATGCCCGCCAATCCATGAAGGCATTTCCGCAATAGCGTTTATGGGCCCCGCGCGCCACGGTGATGAGAATGGCGCGCCGCCCAAGCCGTGCCGCCTGGAACAGCGGGTTGGTAAGCGCAAAGCGCGCCGGTGGCGCCCCGGCCGGGAAAATGAGGCGCAGACCGAGATCGGGCACGATGGTAGCCGCCAGTGCCCGGTAGGGGCGCAGGACCACGGTACGCGCATGCGGCGCGAACGGTCTTAAGGGGACGGGCAAGGTGGGTATCATGATGGGGTGATCGCCTCCACGAGGAGGCCTGCGGTATCGTGCACGCGGCGCGCCACGGCGATCTCGGTCAAGACGAGCGCAAAGTGTTCGCGATGACGCTGACCGTTTGGCAAGACGACGTGCAGGACCCCGGACAGCCGCACCAGAAAACGATCGCGATCCCTGCGCACCAGGCGCCGGTGGCCCGGGCGTTTGGTGAAACTCACCCACGAGCGCAGGCGCGCGGCGCGCACCCGGGCTATGTACGCGGTCTTGCGCAGGATCTCCACGGTCGTGGCGCGCAACGGCGGGGCCATCATCTCGAGCGCCTGGACGTAATCCGGCACCACCGTCGCGCCGTTCACGCTGAGATAGTCTTGTAGGAATCGCATCGACGCCGCGATGATCTCGCGACGGGATCGATGGGCCGCGCCAAGCCACTCGATGCGCCCGAGAATGGTCCCGGCACGGTCGACAGCGATTATGGGGGGCGTGCGCCACACGGCGACAAGGGCCAGCAGCACGAATGCCAGGGCCGCGCAGCCAAACAGCGCCCAGCCCAAAAGCGCGTAGCGGGCCAGACGCTGCATCAAAAGCCCCTGAGGGCCATGACGGCGCCACACGTTAGCGTCGAGAGAAATCATCGTTTTGACTACTCCTTGGTGGTCCATCGAATCGCGGATTGAGATAATTCGTGCGCACCGGATCACCGCCACGGGCACTCGGCCAGAAATCCGGGTCGGGTGGAATATGCAGTTCCGGCATGCGTCGCGGAGGCAAGGACAAGATGTCCTCGTCGGGACCGTATAGATAGTAGTCAGCGGCCTTCGCGGCCCCGGCACTAACTCCCGCGGCCACCGTGGTCCCCATCTGCGTGAGCGCGCCCCCATAGGGGCTCATCAGCGGGTGCGCGGCGCCGGCGTTCTCGATGAGGCTCGCCGTAATGTAAGGGGCGGCAAGCAGCACAGCGCACAAAATGAGATTCAAAATGGTAAAGAGCATGTGCGCGTACACGATCATATAATCGGCCTTGCCCAGCAGGCCCTGAAGATCGGACACGGCGTGCGTGAAGATCGGCGAAAACACTGCCAGCAAAAGCGCCTGCACGACGGGCCACAGCACAAAGAAACCGAGAAGTTTGGCAAAGCCGCGCAGAAGCGACAGCGTGCGACTCAAGGCCAGCGGTATGGCCACGAGACCATAGAGGAACGCAAACTCATAGCCGATGGCCTGGGCGATCCGCAACAGGGCCTCAAGAAAGGTCGTCATGACGAGCGTCGCGTAGTACAAAAGCACGGTGGCGAGACGCAGAGGCAAGGCGTTGATTTCTTTTATGGTGCCCCATACCCCGCTCGGCCCCTTGGCCGCGGTGTCCAGCAGCGTGGCCATCTGCGCGGCCACGATACGCAACGATCCGATGCGGCCCATGGCGGCGTACAAGGCATTCAGGTAGTGGTTTAGGAGACCGCCAAGCGCGAAATACGCGGTCAGAACGACTCCCCATACGGCGGCATCGCGGATGACGCGCGCGAGCTGTCCGGTCCCCGATACAAAATCGAGTTGCGCCTCGAGCAGGCGCGTGTACAAGGCCACCACAAAAAGCGAGGGCGTGACCGTGCGCATGAGTACGTTGGCCACGGGGGCCGCAGCGCGATAAACGCCGGCCGGCCTTAGATAGCCAAGCAGATCCGCGACCAGCGAGGCGCTACTCATGATCTTTTTCCAAAGGCGCGGTACAAGGACGCCGCCTCTTCGGGCAGATGGCGTGCGTTGCGCCGTTCCGCGGCGCGCCGAATCGCTTGCCGTTCTTGTGCCCGCGCCCGCTTGGCGGCGAGCGTCGCGAGCGCCGCCGTGGATCGCGCGGTCACATCCCCGCTGGTGCGAGCCCCGAGGTTTCTGGCCGACAGGCCTAGGTCCTGCCGGACCCCGCGCCCAAGCCAGCGCAGCCGCGCGAGCCGCCCGAAGCGGCGTGACTGCTGATGCACATAAGCAACGCCCCCGCGCGCCTCATGGGCCGCGGCGTCGGTGGTCCCAAGAAACCTCCTCAGGCCATGCGGCAACCCGTGCGGCAGCCGGCGCTCGGCATAGCGGGCAAGATTGCCGTTGGCGATGCTCCTGGCGTCACGCTGCGCATTGCGCAAGGTCGTCTCGACCGCCTGGAGCCTGTGGACCTCGCTCAAGACCGTGCGGTAAATGGCGATAGTCTGATGAAAAAGCGTTATGAGCTCGGCATGGACCGGCGGGTCGAAGGTGACATCGCCCACACCCAAGAAGGCCCAGGCGGGCACCGCCCCAAGGACCCATAACACAATGACGGCGCGCGCCTTCTTCATGGCGCCTCCTCGCGAAACCGGGCCAGGCGCGTAAGCGGATCGGATATCTCCGCCCCTAGACGCTCCTTGCGCGCCAGGCCCTCCGGGGTGGTGTCGGCCAGGGCCAGGATCATCGCAGGAAACGTAAGCCGCAGGCCGTAGTATTGGGGGCCGACCGAACGGATCGCCGGCCGCCATGGGAGATGCAGGGGAAAAGGCAGTCGCCTCCAGATCTCCAGGGCACGGCCTGGCATGCCGATGCGGTCGGCGATCTCCTCCCAGCCATCATTGCGGTAGAGCAGTGACCTCAATGGCATCGAGTTCACGATCTCCTTTTCCATGAGATCGATCTCGGCGAGCCCCTGGGTGACGATGTCGACCGCCGCCGCCTCCTTGCGCCCCATGCGCGCGAGCTCGGAGACCAGACGCGACAAGACCCCTGGGGCATGGGCGACGAATCTATGGATCTCATCCAACAACACGCGCGCCTGGTTGCGACCGGCAAACGCCAGGTTCAAAAAGCGCAGGCACAGAAATACGAGATAGAACGTGAGCAACTTGGGGCTTGCCCGGTCGACGTCCTTGAGGTCGATTCCACTGATTCCCGGGCTTATCCGCACGTTGTCACGCCCGGCAAACACGCGGCCCTCGGGAGTTTCAAGAAAACTGTGGAGGTTGGCAGCCATGACGCGCGAGGCCTGCCTTTGCTCAGGACTTACGTCATCCAATCGATCGAGCGAGTCCAAAAGATCGACAAGCCCAGGGTCGGTCGACGATGCGTTGTCATACAGACGCATCAGGGCCGCGGCCCCCGCCGCCGATTCGTGGAAGTCGAGCAGTGTGCGGCCGTCGGTGAGGATAAAGGCCAGGATATTGAGCGTGCCCGAGGCGAGAAGGGGGTCGAGACCGCCCGCCGCTTGCGCGCGCGGCGGTAGGGGATTGACCGCCGCCGTTCCCGGATCAAGCCTTACATAAACTCCCCCCAGCGCCTCGACGGCCCAGCGATAGGTCGAGCCGATCTCGAGCACATACCAGTCGATGCCGAAAGGGTATGTCTCGACTATAGTCGCCACCTTGTCGACGCCCTTGCCGGCGCCCGTCATGGCCACCGTAAAGCCGTGCGCCACCGCTTGATGGCTGTAATCGAAGGCCAGCGGTTGCGAGGCAAGGCCCAGGCGCAGGGATTCGTGATGCAACGAGCCGGTGCGAAAGACCTGCGCGGGGGCCATGGCCGCGATGAGCGCGTCGTGGTCCGGCCGCCATATCGGCGACCGGTAGCCCTGGCCCGGCTGTGATGTGCGGAAAAACGGTAGCTGAACGAAGTCATCGTCGCGCACCCGTCCGCCCTTGCCCTGCAGACTCTCGACAAGCCGCGTCAACGCCTGAGGCAAGACATCGTCGAGATCCACACACACCGTATAGGCATTACGGTGGACACGCCGGTCATGGTCGGCCACCTGCTGCCGGAAGCCCTGCATATCCCTGAGGGCGGCGACCTGCCGCTCCCGACCCTTGCGCGCCATGGCCCCCTGCGCCAGCCGGTCGACGCGCTCGGAGGCGCGTAGCACGCGCTCGGTGGTCGCGGGCATGATGACCTGCGAGACGTGCAGGCTGATGGCCCCCGAAACGCTCGGGAGGATCCAGGCGGGATCGATGTCGGGATAGAGATGGAGATAGAAGACGCGCCGGATATGACCGTCGACGTCCAGAAGCCGCTTGCCCGGTCTCGGGGGCACGGCAATCAGTTGTTCGGCGAGCGATAGCCAGGGCTCGAGCGCCGAGGGCGCCGGACCCTTGTCATAGCTTTGCTGTATGAGTCCGGCGTATTCGAGAACCGTGGCGAGCCGGCCACCTGGGAGCAGCGCGGCAATCTCCACCCCCAGGGTCTCGAGTTCCACGGCCCTTTGCGCTTGTCCATTCAAGGCGCGGCGCACGCCCGCCTCCATTTTTGGCAAGCGCCCCACGATCAGCGCCACCGTGTTGACGAGTATGTATGGCGCTAGATGATCGGCCATCTCCGAGCGCAGCGCGCCTGCAAACGCGCTTTTGCGCGGCGCCTTCTCATAGTGCGCAAGATACTGGCCCACCGCCGCCGGATTGCGCTCACGCCAGAGATGGAACTCCAGCCAGTATCCCTCCGGCAGGCGCTCCAGAACCCGGCCTATGGTGGCCCACTCGCGCGCCCGGCCTGCGTCATCCGCAAACTCGGCGTCGAGGCCGTTCCACAGAATTGCAAGCGACACGGCGCCATCCCCGTGCGCCAAGGCGGTTTCGCTCAAGGCATGCGACCACGTATAGATGTCGCAGTAACGGCGCGCGCCTAATGCCATGCGCCCTCCCGCGCGACAATCCGCGCATCCCGCCTCGCAAGCCAGAAGGCGTGCGCGAACACTACGTCGTCACCGATCAGGATCGTGCCCACGCCAAGGGGAAAGGCCGCGCTGGCGGCCGCTATGGCCAGGGCCGCAACCGGCTCTGGCAAGACCACGGACGCGAGCGCGCCGGTTACGGTGATGAGTCCCGCCACGGCCGCGCCGAGCGGGAGGCCCAGTACGCGCGTCGGGGCCAGACGCTTGTTGAAGGCGGTCATCATGACCCTATCACCAAGGCCGCGATACCATAGGCGCTGGCCGCGAGAATCAAGCCCAATACGCTGCCCACGACATAGCTGCGCCCGCGATCACCCTGCCCTATAGCGAAATATCCTGCGCCTATCAAAATGCCGATTATGGCAAGGATGCTCACGACGAGCGCTATGACATCGGTTATGGCGTGGGCGCGTTCCTCTATGGTGATGCGCAGATCCGATCCCTGCGCATATCCCGGCAGGCGCATGATGGCAAGCGCGGGAGATGTTAAAAAGCATAAAAAGAAGGCTATCCAGCGTTTCATATATTTCCCTCCGCGAAGGTTTGGCACATTACGCACATGGATGCTTTTGGGGAATTCGGTAAATCGAGGGGCTTATGCGTAATGGTAATCATCACCTCTAAAACATGGGGTGCATGAGCGGTAGGCGCGAAACGGCCGGCATGCCGCGCGTACATGGCGGACTTTATAAGTCTTCTATTCTGGCTTTAAACGGCTGCTGGTAGGCTATTAGGAAACATTATGAAGCGTATTGGAAAGTGAGCGCGAATATTCGTTGCCATTTACCGAATGGACCTTAGGCGAAAGTGCATCCCGCGGGGACACCTTGCAGTCGTGGCGCCAAGGGCATCGTGGACGGGGCCTGCCAGACACGCGGCGCGCGGAAGCCTTGCTTGGGCCGTGCACCGGATGATCAGGAGAATCGCTTGCGAGGGCTGGCGATCAGCGCAAAGACATAGGCGGGGACCGGTTGACCGCGCACACAGAGTCGGTTTTGCGCCACGCACTCTAGCTGGGCGCCGATCTTGCGCGCCACCCGCGCGCTGACGTCGTTGCCGAGCGCGATTACAACCTCGATTCTCTGAAGATCGAGCACGGTAAAGGCGTATTCGACGAGCGCCGAGGCGCATTCGCAGGCCACTCCTTGACGGCGGCGCGCCGGCCGTACCCAGTATCCGAGATTGGCTATGCGATTGTAGGGATCGATGCGATTCAGGCCCACGCCACCGATAAACGCCTCCTCGGCCAGAGAAAATATGCCGTACTCGTGACTCGTCCCTGCCTTATCGGCAATGGCGGCCGTTCGGAACCAAGTGCGCGCATCCTCTTCGCTGTAGGTTTCTTCGGCCCAGGAAAGCCAATGATCCGCGGCGGCCGCGGCCTCGCGCACCGAGCACGCAAACGCTGCTGCATCCCGTCTTTCGAAGGGACGCAAAACGAACCGCGATGTTCGGATGGTCAACATGCCCGAAAGGCCCAAAACCGCTCAGGTCTTTCATGCTGCCACGGCTTTCGCCCGATGGGAACCTGTTCGACGCAACCGGCAGGGCCTTTGGCCATCTCCAGCCTTTAGGCCCCGGACTCAAAAGCGGTCCGAGGGCATGGCAAGGACAGGCATCGCGCGCCTTAAAGACGCTTGTGACCACGAATGCGCAGGCGCGCCCGTCAGGCGTTCCGGATGGGAATCACAACACGGTCCGTGGATGAAAGGGACGGGGGCGGCACGCCCGCCAAGACCCATGCCTGGCCGTAGACGACCTCGTAGGTCACGGGCAATCGTCCACTTTGGCGAAACTTTTCATAGGCCTGCTCGAAGCGCCGATAACGCCCCTTGCCGGTAAGTCCGGGAAAGCGCGCCGCCGCGGCATTATGCGCCCCGATGTGCTTCAAATCGCGCAATGCGGCCCCGGCCGACTCATAGGTGAGGGTATAGCGCTCGATATCGAGAACCGGATCCGCGAATCCGGCATTAATCAGGGCATCCCCCAGGTCATGCATGTCGACGAAATTATGCACGTGCGGCCGATCGTCGACCTCTGCCCAGGCGGCGCGCAGCTCGCGCAAGGTATCGGGGCCAAAGGTGGCGAAGGTCAAAAGCCCCTCCCCCCGCAGGACGCGACGAAACTCGGCGAAGGCCCGTGGGGCATCCATCCATTGCAGGGCCAGGCTTGAATAGATGCAATCGATTGTCTGGGCGCGCAGAGGCAGATCGTGGGCGTCCGCGACCCACACCGGGCTTGGACGCCACAGCACCCGGCGAGACCGCGCGGCGCGCGCCATCGCCCAGGCGATATCGCAGGCCATGACCCGCGCGTTACGAAATCGGCGGCGCAGATGGGGAAGGGCGTAGCCCGTGCCGGTCCCCACATCGAGCAGCGTGGCGGGTTTGATGCGTAACCATTGAAAGCGGTTCAAAAGCTCGTCTGCCACGGCGCGCTGCAAGACCGCGCTCTCGTCGTAATGGCGCGCGGCGCGATCGAAGCTGTGGCGGATGGCGCCGGGGCTTAAATCATTCATCCAAGGAAATCCCGGATGAGTGCGGCGCTTTGCGCCGGCGCGTTGAGAAATGGCGCATGCCCTCGGCCAATTTCACAAAAACGCCCATTCGGCATGAGCGCGGCGGCCGCGCGCGCGGCCTCGGTTGCAACAATCGTGTCGCCCACGCCGTGCAACACGAGCGCCGGCACATGTATCGCGGGCAAGAGCGTACGCCGGTCGCTTTCTTGTAGCACCTTCAGGCCCTCGGCCAGGGCCTCCGGCCTTGGCGCGCCGCCGATCTCAAGATCGGCCATGAGCGCGCGCACCTCGGTGCGCGCGCCGGGACCGGCCTGCAAGGTCAGGAACCGTCGCAGGGTGGCCTCATGATCGATGGCCAACTGCTTGGCAAAGGCCTCGAAGACGGCGGGCTCGGTGCCATGGGGCCAATCACGGTCGCGCACGAAACGCGGTGTGGCGCCGATCAGGATAAGGCGGCTTACGCTCTCGGGATGACGGGCGGCGAGCGTCAGGGCGACGAGCCCGCCGAGCGACCAGCCGAGCCACGCATGGGCGCCGGGATGGCGCGCGGCAAGTTCGGCGGCGAGGGTATCGGGATCGAGCGCGCCTGGCTCATAGGGCGCCCGCCCATGACCCGGCAGGTCCAGCGATGCGCAGGGCACCGCAAGGGCCCGCTCAAGCCCCGCAAAGACCTTTCTGTTCAGCCCCCATCCATGCACGAGAAACAGCATCAGGCGGTATCCGGCGGCAGGGCCGAGAGCGCGCCAAGGAGGCGCTCGACGTCGGCGCGAGTATGGGTGGCGCTTAGCGTAATGCGCAATCGCGCGGTGCCGGCAGGCACGGTCGGGGGACGGACCGCGGGCACATAGAGGCCCTGTTCGCGCAGCCGGGCGCTGACATCGAGCGCGCGAGCGGCATCCCCTAGGATGACCGGCTGTATGGGCGTGGACGACGGCAAGATCCGCAGGCCGAGCTGGGTGGCGCCCGCGCGAAACTGATGGATGCGCTCGTTTAGTTCGACCCGCCGGTGGTCCTCGGCAATCGCGATGGCGAGGCTGGTACTGGCGCAAGCCGCCAAGGCCGGCGGCAGGGCCGTCGTGTAGATATACGGCCTGGCGGTCTGTATCAAGGCCTCGATGACATCCTTGCTGGCGGCCACGAACGCGCCGAACACACCGAAGGCCTTGCCGAGGGTCCCCATGTGGACGAGCGCGGGATCGTGGCCAAGGCCCGCCGCGGCCGGCGTGCCTCGTCCTTGCGGGCCCACGACACCGAAGGCATGCGCGTCATCGAGCACGAGTCCCGCGCCGTGAGCCTGGGCGAGCGCGAGCAGCCCTGGAACATCCGCGGTGTCGCCATCCATGCTAAAGACCCCGTCGCTTACCACGAGCCCGCCGGGCGCGGCCGCGGCCAGCGCGCGCTCGAGGCTTGCGACATCGCGATAGCGGTGCCGGTCGGCCTGCGCCAGACGGGCGGCATCGATGAGCGAGGCATGATTGCGCCGGTCCTCGAAGACTCGGCCATGGCGCGGACATAGGGTGGTTAGGAGCGCGAGGTTCGCCATATAGCCCGTGGAAAAGATCAGCGCGCGGGGAGTGCCCACGAACGCCGCCAAGGCCTCCTCGAGCTCGTGATGCGCCTCGCTGTGGCCGCCAAGGAGATGCGAGGCGCCGGCCCCCACCCCATAGCGGCGGGCGCCTTGGCATAAGGCCTCCACGAGCCGCGGATCGTTGGCAAGCCCCAGATAATCATTGCTCGCGAACGAGAGCAGGGTTTGGCCATCCACCTGAATGGAGGGGCCCTGCGGAGACTGCCGCCGCTCACGCCGCCGCCACAGGCCCTGGTCGCGCAGGCGCGCGAAGGTCCGTTCAAGGGTGCTTGTGAAAGGATCGCCCGTCATCGGTGCCGGTCTCGGTTTTGGAGGCGCAAGCATACGTGGGGGCGCCCTC
>JAKBUS010000046.1 GCA_021841585.1 Pseudomonadota bacterium
GGATATCAGAAGGCAGGGCGTCGAGGAGTGCGCGCAGGTAACGTGCCCCTCCGTCGATACTCTGGCGTGGGTTCAGGCGATCCGTCACCCCCACCGAGAGACAGGTATCGTTGGTCAGCATCATGAGACCCTGAACCCCGGTCGGCGACTCGGCGTTGGCTTCCCATCGCGACTCCTGATAGCTAACCGCGGCTAGCAGGCGCCAGGGTATGTGATAACGGGCGCCAGCGCTCTGAAAGAGCGGGGCGTAGAGCGGCAGGGCCACGCGAACCCGCCTTAGGTAGGTGTGGATATGGACGTAGTTGAGCCGCGTGACGCCATAGTAGCGGGCAATCAGATCGGCCAATTGTCCCGAGCGCTGCAGCTGGGTAAAGAAGCGGAAGGCGGCGCGGTAGAGCTTGGTGTCACGCTTCTTCGGGAACGCCCAGGCCAATTCCCGTGGCGGCCCGACCGTAAAGGCGACACGTAGCGCCGGGTAGTAGCGGCGATTGACCGCGACCACGTTGGAGTCGGCGACCGTGAACCGCAATAGGCCTTGCCATACCAGGAACAACAGTTCGTCGGCCTGCATGTGGGTGGTGTCGGTCCAGGCCAGATGCGGCAGTGTCGGCCGTAGACCTGCGAGCGCCGCGGCCGCGCTCGATCCCGCCACCACCTCGATCGGCCGCCCGATCAGGGCGCGCGCATCGGTCGGCTTGCGGGTACCGGCACGGTATACAATCTCTTCGTGGACGATTTGGTAGGGCGGACCGAAGCGTGCGTCCTGTTTCCGCGCCGAGGTGATCGTAAGACCGGCCACGAGGTCGCCTTCTCCGGCGGCCAGGGCCTGCATCAACCCCTTATCACGGGCGATGACCTTGATCTTCAGTTTTAGTCCGAGATAGTCGGCAAAATCCCGGGCCATGTCGTATTCCATACCCGCCGGCCCCTGTGCCCCTTCGTAATAGGTCGTGGGGCCGCTGCGTGTCAGGACGACCAGTTCCCTATGTTTTTGGTCCGGGAGCCGCACGAGCTTTGGCTGGGCGTGGCGGGAGGAGCACCCGTCGAGCATGACCGCCGCAAAGGCGGCCAGCGCCAGGGTTCTTAGTATGGGGTGTGGAACCATGGCAAAGGCCTGGGCCCTGTCCCCTTCATTCTGAAGCCGGGCGTGCACATGGGCTCGATCATACCCCCTCTATCCTTTCTTGGCGACACCGGTTAAGCTTACCGTCCCGGGGAGAGGTACCGAAGCGGTCATACCGGCGCAGACTCGAAATCTGTTGGGGGCATCGCCCCACGTGGGTTCGAATCCCACCCTCTCCGCCATTTCTGGAGAGCTCAAGGCCAAGGTTGGCCGACTCGCCCCATCCGATCCACAGGATACGCGGGGGGCGTGTATCTCGAATCAGGCTTCGTGGCGACGGCCAAGAGGAATGGATTCATGACAGGAAGTTGCCCCGAGCAGGATAATCGCGGTCATGTGGCCAATCGCCAGCGTAAGGCCATCGGACGTCGTGGCAGTGGCCATGCAAACCGTTCCAACCTGCTCTATCTGCGTGGCGCACGGCAACCAGATGGGGTCTTCCGACAAGATCTCAGCGGCGCGCTGTATACCCTGGGCGGCGTCGTCCTGGGTCTCGTTGTTGGCGCCGTAGGCTATCATTACCGGTTATTGGATGCGCTCGTCTCACCGCACGATCCGGCGTTTCTCCTGTTTGGGGTGCCGGCCTTGGTGGGAGGAGGGGTAGGGGCGTTTAGTGCTTGGTGGCATGCCCGCACCAAGCTCGCACAGGCGCTGGTGACCTCGGAGGGATTCCGACAACGGCTCATGAGTGTCGAGCGTAACCAGGCCTTGTGGATCAGTCTGTCGGCCGTTCTCCACGATGTGCGCAATCCACTCCATAATATCCATCTTCTCATAGAGTCCCTGGAGTCCCCCAGGGCCGATACCGACCAAGTGCGTCAGCAGGTGCTCGAACAGCTCGAGCGCATCAACGTCCGGGTACGAAGGGTCGTGGCCCAGATTGCGGAGTTTTCCGGGGAAATCGCCCGGCGCCCCATCAGTCTTGCCGAGGTGTTAACCGAGGTCGTGGAGATGGTGCGCCCGCTCGCGCGTCAGTCGCGGGTCACGCTCGCGTTCGATGTGGGGCACGATACGATGGTGGAAGCGGATCCCAAGTTTCTAGTGCAAGCCATTGATCATTTGATCCTGAATTCCCTGCAGATACTGTCCGAGCAGCCACCGCCGGCCGCGCGCAGCCTGCATATACAGATCAACCAGGTGGGCGATCAGACTGAGATGTGGGTGGAGGACAGTGGTCCGGGCCTACCCGACGACGTGCGTGAGCGCCTGTTCGAACCCTTGACGACGACGCGCACCAGCGGCATGGGTCTCGGACTTGCCATCGCCCATGCCCTGGCGAGCGCCGCCGGGGCATCCTTGTCCTTGGGCTACACCGGGGCGACCGGTACGCGTTTCGTTCTTCGTTTCCGGTCGCCGTAACGCCAGAACGGCCCCGACGTTTTTTAACCAGAAAACCGAGTATCTCGCATGAGTGTTGCCAAACCGATCTTGTCGGTCCTATGTCTCGACGTTGACCCAGCGTGGGTGGCAAAGATTTGTCGCAACGAGGAAATAGCCCTGAACGTCCAGGAACTGCCCTGGTCGCCGGCGGCGCATGCTCGGCTCCATGACCTCACGCTGGATGTCATTATCGTGAGCGAGCCCGTGTTTAGCGTCTGGCGGGATACCGTGCAGGACGTAGTGATACGGCCCGTGATCGTCGCCGCCCAGGAGGCCGATGATGGCGTGGTTGCCGCCGGCCTGCGTTGGGGGGCGCTCGACGTCGTGTCACGCCATCAGGGCGAGCGGCTCGGCGCGCGCCTGCACGGTGTTTTGCGGGGACGTGTGGGTCGCGAGCTTCTAGGCGAGGCCTTGTCCTACATCGACGAATCGCTATTGGTCGCGCGCAACCGGCCGACGGATGGGTATGAGGTTATCTACCGCAATTCCGCCTGTGTTCGCCGCATGGGCGTATCCGGTGATACGGAAGAGGATCATCAGCTTTTATGTCTGGCGTCGGGTCCGCGGACCGACAGGCGCAAGCTAGACGAGATACGCCATGAGATGCGTGCTGGACAGCCGGTGCGTGCCGAACTCGTCGATTATCGGAGCGACGGCGGGATGCGCTGGACCGAATTTTCGGCCGCTCCTTTGACGGTACCTGGACATTGGGTCGTGGTATCCCGCGATGTGACGCGGCGCCGGGAGGCGGAGGATAATGCGCAACGGTTGCGGGAACTCGTCATCAGGTCGCAAAAGCACGAGAATACGGCGGTATTGGCCGCTGGGATTGCCCATGATTTCAATAATATCCTCACTGGCATTGTCGGGAGCGCGGAACTGGCGCGCATGGTGTTGGCGCCAGAGCATGTCGTTCAAAAGGACATCGAGACCATCATCCAGGCTTCGGAACGCGCCGCCGAGCTCAACCGTGAGCTTTTGGACTTCGCGGGGCCGGGCAAGGGGTCTCTGGAGCCCGTCTACCTGAACAGCATGGTGACTACGATGCTGGTCATTCTTAGGTCGCAGATGCAGAAGTCGATTGTGGTGCGCAAGGCCCTGCGACCCGATATTCCGCCGATCGAGGCCGATCCCGCCGAAATTCAGCAGGTGATGTTGAACCTGTGCCTGAATGCAAGCGAGGCAATGGCCGAGACCGGCGGCACCTTGTCGATTACCACGGATCGCATGGATATCGCAGACGACGTCGCCGATATGTTCGCCTATGGCCGCCCGCAACCGGGCCCGCATGCCGTTTTCGAGGTCTCGGACACTGGATGTGGTATGGAGCCGGCCCTTGTCAGGCGCATCTTCGAGCCATTTTTCTCCAGCAAGGAGGGCGCCAGGGGCATAGGCCTTAGCGTAGTCTTGAGCATCGTGAAGGCCTACCGTGGCGGCATTGATGTCGACACGGTTCCGGGGCGCGGTACGACCGTACGTATCGTCTTGCCGGCCGCGCCCGAGCGCGAGCGGCGCGGTACCGAAGAGGTGCGCCGGCCGCGCGACGCCGAGCATCACACCATATTGTTCGTCGACGACGAGGAAATGTTGCGCTCGCTCGCCCAGCGTGCCCTGGAACCACTTGGCTACCGCGTGCTGGTGGCCCCCGATGGCGTCGAGGGAGTGCGAGTATTTCGCGAGCACATGGCCGAGATCGATCTTGTCATTCTTGACCTCTCCATGCCGCGCAAGGGTGGGGAGGATGCCTGCAAGGAGATGCAGGCTATCAACGGGCGTATTCCCGTGCTTTTGTGTTGTGGCTATGACGAGGCAAGCGCCCAGGAAAAAACCCGCGGGTCACGGTTTGCCGGATACCTTGCCAAACCCTTCGGTGTAGGCACCCTCATAGAGGCGGTGCGTGCAACCATAGACAAGGCGGACTCATAAATATTCGACATTATTGCTGGTTTCGATCCGCTATTCCGACAAACGTCCGATAAGGGCGAACACACCAATTTGTAGAATAGGCTAGTCCATACAACGAGCGCGACGCGATGGGGCCGGATGAGAGCGGCGGGAAGATCAAGGGGACTGGGTTTGACTGGCTGATGCAGATCGCCTATCTGGCCGGAAAGTCCCTGGATCTTGAAGAAGCGCTCCCGGCGACTTTGACGGCCATGGCCGAACTCGTCCCATGCGAACATGCGGTAATACTTCAGCTTGAAGGCGACGTTCTTGAGGTCCGTGCCTGCTGGTCACGGGCCGGCGGCCACGCCGTTATAGAAAACTGTGCGTTCAAGCGCTCACCGGAAGTTAGTCTTTGCGACCTTGACGTAATCCACGCCGCGCGCGGTAGCAATATCGAGGCATTGCCGTATTTTCGAGGTGAACCGGGATCCGAGCGTGGCGTCGTGGTCCTGACCGTCCCACTTGCCGTGGATTACGTCTGTGTAGGCCGTCTCGACCTCATTCGCGATGGCGCCGGCGAGGACTTCTCAGCCTGGGAGCGGCACTTTGCCCAGGCTTGCGCGCGGATATTGGCCTTAAGCGTGCGCAACGGCGCCGAGTATGCGCGCGTGGTATGGCTTGCCGAGCATGACCCTCTAACCGGAATAGGAAACCGCCGGAACTTCGACAAAGCGTTGAACCGCGAGCTGGCGCGCGCGGAACGCTATCGGCGGGACGTCTCCTTGCTCCTGATCGATCTCGACGATTTCAAGGAGGCCAATACTCACCTTGGCCTTTCGGGCGGCGATGAGATATTGCGGCGCACCGCCAAGGTGCTAGCCGAGCGGGCTCGTAAGGGAGTGGACATATCCTGCCGTATCGGGGGTGATGAGTTCGCCATGATTCTCCCCGAGATCGGCGAGCGACTGGCCAACGAGCTGGCCATGAGGCTTGTCAAGGACGTTTCTGAAAGCACAATGTCGCTATGGCCCATGCGGTTTTCCTATAGTATTGCCACCTATCCGGCGACCTCCGCGGAGTTTTTGCGGCACGCGGCCGACGCACAGCTGTTGGCGGCCAAAAGCCGGAAGGGGCGTATTGCGGTACCGGTGCGTGGGGCGGTGCAATGACCGTGCGCGAAAGTGGTTACAAGACGACCGAAATAGTATGTTGGCATAAAAGGGAGACGCAATGACGGCACGATTGGCAAAGGGCGGATTGGCAACAGGGATGCAGGAATCGCGACGTCGCGATACCGGCACCATGCGCCGTACTCGGCAGATACTGTTGATTGAGGATGAGGCCGTGGCGGGGCAGGCCCTTTCGCAGTCGTTGCAGGGCCTTGGCATGGCGTGTCGATGGGTCTCGACGTTCGAGGAGGCGCTGGCGGCATGGAAGGAGATGTCATATGACGCCGTGATTACCGACATCATGCTCGACACCGGCAAGCCAGACGGGCTCGAGATTTTGCGAAAGATCGAACAAGCGGGGATGCCTATCCCGGTGGTCGTGATCAGCGCGTTTGCCGATCAGACGCGCGTCAAGGAGGCCTTGAATCATGGCGCGGCCTATTTGCTCGAAAAGCCGTTTTCGACGAGCGACTTGAAGCGGGTGTTGGAACGATTATGGCAGGAGCCCAAGGGACTTATCGGGGCGCGCGAGCGGGCCTTGAATCAGGCGACCCTGACCAATAAGGAATGCGAGGTGGCAAGGCTCCTGTTGAAGGGCCTTTCGACCCAGGAAATGGCAAGGCTTACGGGAAATTCCGAGAAGACATTAAAGCAGCATATCAGCACGATCTACGAGAAATGCGGTGTTTCGAGCCGCACCGAGTTTTTTCATTACATTTTTCCCACTTGATCATATAGGCCCTGAGGTCGATGGCGGTCATGAGGTCTGCGTGTAGACTCATTCTTGCCTTGCAAGAATGATAAAGGGTGAGGGATATGGGCTCATACTCGCTTTTGGGGACTGTGATCGTGGTCCTCGACGTGATTGCCATCATCAGCATACTGCTGGGGTCTGCGCGTATCGGCCATAAAGTGCTGTGGATTGTGGTGGTGCTGGTGTTTCCGCTGGTGGGTATGATCGTGTATTACTTGGTTGGGCGCAGTCCGCGCGACGTTTGAGGCCAAAAATGTCCCATTCAGGAGGTGCTTTCATGGAAGCCAATGCACAATACCTACCCGTCTCCGCGGTTCGTACCGGTCCTAAGATCATGTTGTTTGTAAGCGGTGTGGCGCTTGGCTACGCCGCGGCCACCTTGTTCGCGCCGAGGTCGGGACGTGAAACCCGTTCGTCTTTGAGCGAGTTCGCGAAGACTAAGAGCGACCGCATGTCGGGTGCGGTACGCGATGTTGTCGGCGCGGCGCGCGATGCCACGCGTAGCGTGACGAGGCGCGTGGCCGATGCCATGGATCAGGGTGGCGAGAAGGCGCGTGGCGCCGTGGCGGCAGCGGCCGCTAGCGTCGAAGGCGCGAGTACACCGCGTGCTGGCGAGGAAATGACCCACGAGCGCGCCGCCCCGGGCTATCAGTAGGCCCTCGGACCAAGGTCTGATCGCCGAGCGGGCCCGTCCATCGGACAATAGGCTTGGCTAGTGGAGGGCACCGGCATCGGTCGCCCAAGGGAGTCTATCGAAGGAGGCGGTCATGGCGCGGTGCGTGGCGAGAGAGCTTGTGGAGTGGAGTGGCGTGGATGCCCAGCGACTAGTGGATCTTTTGGTCGAGCGGGCGCTTGGCGAAATGGGCAATTATTACTACTACACGATATTACGCATGCATCTTGTGGGCGTTGAGGGTGACGCCTTGCGCCGCGTTGTGGATGATGCCAGGGAGGAGGATCGCAATCACTTTGAGGCCCTTGTAACACGCATCTATGAGCTCGGTGGTCGTTTGCCCGCGACATTTGCCAGCGAGCTCGGAGGGCTCGTTGCCTTGCGAAATCTGCCGGCCGAGGCGGATGTCCCGCAGATCATTCCCATTCTATTAAAGGCGGCCGAGGAATCGGTGCGGGCCTATACCCAGCTGTGTAGTGCCACTGCCGGCAAAGATAACCGGACTTATAATTTGGTCCTGGCGATCCTGCACGAGGAGATTGCCCATCAAGTCTGGCTTTTGGAGTTTTTAGGTCGGGACGCGCGCGATGGGGCTACGCACGCCCGCAATATTTCGCCGCTCGTGACGCCCCATCTATATTCCCCGCAGTCCGCGCATCTGGAAGTGAACTCTCGCACGGCCTAAGGTCAGATTCGGCCTCCTGCTTATCATCCGACAATGGGCGAAACCCATTGTCGGATGAAGGGGGTCTATATGATCAGGAAACATCTTCTGTACGTTTTGGCGCTCGTTGCGACGCCGGTGGCGGCGTCCGCGGCACAGGTGCCGTCGGCGGTCTATAACGGGTTGAACTACGGCCGCCCGCGGACGCATGCGGGCCCCGCGGTGCGTGTAGCCAGCCCCGGGCATTATCGGCATAGCGATGAACATCACCATCGCGATGATCGCCGGCATGACGATTCTCATGGCGATGGGTCATGAAAAACCAGACACGGGTTACATATGGAGGGCTATCGTGAACAAGGAGCAGGTGAAAGGCAAATGGGTCCAAGTGCGGGGTGAGGCCAAGCGCCGCTGGGGCCGTCTTACCGACGACGACCTTACCGAGGCGGCTGGGAATTACGATAAACTGGTGGGCAAGATCCAGGAGCGTTACGGAGAATCCCAAGAAACGATCAAGAAATGGATGGATTCCCTGGATGTATGAGGCGGGCGTCGCGGCCTACCGCGGCTTATTCCGGAAAAAACAACAACGAGAGGGCGGCCATATGACAAAAGCACTGCGGATAGTGGGTCCCAAGAGGATATTGGCAAGCGCTGTAATCGGCACGGTATTGGCGCTGGGCGCCGGCTGCTCAACTACGCCGTCGCGCGAGACCACGGGACAGTACTTCCATGATGCCGCCATCACCTCCAAGATCAAAGCCCGTATCCTTGAAGATCAGGCCCTGCAGGGGTTCCAGATCAAGGTCGACACTTATCGTGGCCATGTCATCCTGAGTGGCTTTGTGAATCACGCAAACCAGGTTCGTCAGGCCATGCGTATCGCGCGCACCACCCCGGGGGTCGTGAGCGTACGCAACGATCTCGTAGTGAAGAGCACGACGGGCGGAGGGGCTGGTGCGGGTTCTCCCTCCTCGGGCTACGGAAGTTAGAGCTTCAGGGCCAACTAACGGCAAGGCCGAGCCCGCGCAGGCGGGTTACGGTCGGGCCCAGGCAATGGGCCACGAACTGGCGGCGTAGCGCGTGACTTGCGGCGCGCGCCGCCCAAGGCCCGGCGGGTAGCCCGGCGCGCAGATAAAGGTCCTGGGGCGGGTAGTAGAAGGTGGTGACAAACCGCCGCAGCAGGCCGCCCAAGGCATACCCCAAGGCCAGGCGGGCCGTGCGTCCGGCACGCTCCAGGCGATGGCGCAAGACCTCCTGCCCGTAGGCGATATGACGGGCCTCGTCGGTGCTGTGGAGGGCGCATAGCTCAACGGCGACGGGGCACACGCCCTGGGCGTGCAGCCGCACATAACGGTTGAGCCGGTCTGGCACCTCCTCTCCAAGCAGGATGGCGCTCCAAAAGAGCGTCGAGTGGAAGGGTAGTCGCCGGCCAAGAAATGTCAGCCAGCGATCAAAGTGTGTGGCGGCCGCGGAGCCGTCGAGCCCGGTGCGCTCGAAGAACTCGAGAAACATGAGGCTGTGGCCGGCCTCTTCGCGTAGTTCGTGAAGGTGGTAGATGCGCGTAGCGAGCGGGCCCTTGAGCGCCGCCTGCGTGAGCCTCTGGAGAAACAGGCTCTCGAGCCAGACGCCGGCGTTCAGGAATCGGGCGAATTCGTGATGCGAAAGCGCCTGGCGGGTGGCCAACGGCAAGGCATCATACTCCTCGATCCCATATAGCGAGACCGCTTGCTCGGGCAGCCAAAAGGCATGCCGTGACAGCCGTTCCCAGTGGATCCGTGCCACCGGATCGCGATAAGGGGTGCTGTGGCGGGAAAGCTGTGTGGCGCGTTCCGCGAAAGAAGGCAAGCTCTTCAGAAAATCGGGGTTGGCCATGGGTGCCGAGTATACCGCCCTTGCCTATGCCGGCCTAGGGCCCGTCGTTGCGTGCGCCGTGAACCTGGGTTAGTCTTGGCGCCCTGCGGGAGAGGTGTCCGAGCGGTTGAAGGAGCACGCCTGGAAAGTGTGTGTACGCCAAAAGCGTACCGAGGGTTCGAATCCCTCCCTCTCCGCCATTTTAAAAAACGGCGTGAATACCCATCCCTTCAAGGGTGGGGTGAGGGCCCTACCGCCCTGAAGGGCGAGGACTTCCCTTGGCATTCCCCGATAGAGCGGCAGCCGCACCGCTGATCCCGTTTTCCCATCATTGAGCCCGTGTCGTGGGGTGCGCAGGGCCGGTCGTAGGCCCGGTCCTCGTGGCGTGGCCACGCGGGATCCAGGCGGCCGACCCGCACGCCCCGTGGCTCGTGGTGGATGATCCAGGCCCGCCTCGCCCCAAACCACCGGTGGTTGTGTGCGGGCTTGGATCGACCTTTTCGGCCCCCCGGGTCTCCTAAAAAACCGCCCCGGCCATTTCCTGTCCCGCCCAGATCACGGCACTCACGCGGCTTGCACGTCTTGCATCGCCCGCTATTGCAACAAGGCCCCTTCGGACCCCGTCGCCTGATATCCAGGGATGTGGTCGCGCCAAGCCCGGGAATGTCGCCCACCACGTCGTAAGTCCAGACCCCGCGGCCATGGCGCGTCACAAATCCTTCGGCGTCAAGGGCCCCAGTTCCGCTCGGGCACAATACGTGTAATGAGCTATTGTTTCCCGAAGGATGGCGATATTGGCATGCTGCGAATGCGGCCAGCCGTCCGCGGGAGAGGTCCCCCCACGACCGGAATGTCACAGGCCTCGATGGCCGAATGATTTTATATCACCTCAGCGAAGCTGGTAGAGGCGTACGCCCATTTCAGCTGGTTTCGCGGGTTTTCGTGACCCTTTAAAAGGAGAGGGGCGACTCATGTTGCGCGAGGCGGGTTTCATGCTAGGGGGCATGAAGGTGGTGTGTTGCGACTCACAATGGCTGAGGGCTCGGTTGCGCAAGCATTATGGACCTGAAAACAAGAACGTGGTCTTGTACGAACATTTTGTGCGTGCGACAAGGCCGGCGGGTGAGGCTGGTGACGAGGGATAAGCCGCTCTCGCGGCCACGGGGCATGAGCGCGCGCGAGGGTATGTTGTCGGCGGCTTGCGCTCATGGTCTCCGTGATGCGGTGGAAGGCCCCGGCCTTTAGACCGAAGTGGGTTACGCCTTTCCCCGAGTTTCTGGGGGCTCGATCTCAGTATCGTCGAAGTGGCGATAATCGATGAGATAGTTGCCGTGGGCATCCTTAGAGAGGACGTCTCGCAGCCTGTGTCCCCAGTGAATCGCGGCCGGTCTGTACACATGCCGGGCATGTATGGTCTGGGAGAGGGTTTCGTCGAGGCCGGCCAGGGTCACCACGAGCTCGGCGTCCTCCTCTTCGAGCGCCGCCCGTGATGTCCCAGACAGCGGGCTGTTGCCGGTAATAGGGTGCATCACGGTCCATGAATAACTGAAGCTCGGTGTGCTGTCGCGTAGCAGCACAAGGTCCCGGAACCGGCGCATCCGTTGACCCTCGGGGCTGTGCTCGTTGCGCAAAAGCGTTACCTGCACGCGCGCCTCGAGGATCTGGTTGCCGCGCTGGTTGGCGACCCGAAACATGAGCGTGGGCACGCCATGGTAGAGATTTACCACCGCCGTTTCACTAAAGCGGATGCGGGCGCGCGGGCGCGAGAAGCGGGCAAATGCAAGACCGGTGGCAAACGCCACCCCGAACAGGCCGATCAGGGTCTCCAGGCTCATGAGCACGTTGGCGTAGAACGTGCCCGGGTACATGATCCCATAACCTATGGTGGCCATGGTCTGGACGCTGAAAAAGAACGCGTCGCTGAACGATTGCGGTCGGGCGTGGACGATAGCCCCTGGCTGGGCCAGATAGGCAAGCGCGAAGGCGCCGTTCACGAGCACGAAGATGACGCCGATGCCAAGCAGGAAGGCCGGCCAGCCCATGGTGATGAGGGCGTGGTAGAGGTCTCCGAGGACGTTGCGTCCGGCCGTGACCCAGCCGGTGATCCGAGCTTTCAGGCCACGGGTCACGAGCCGCGATCCGGTCGGGCCAGGGCATGGTATCGGCACCTGCAAGCGAGGGTTTTGGGGGGCGGAGAAACGGCATTTTGCCGGCTTGTTCTCATTGTGCTAACCTCGTCATTCTGGATGAAGTCTCCAGAGATTCTTCAATGGCGGTGACGGCCGACCCCCGCTGTGGCGATCGATCGTAAACCCGGTCAGGTCCGGAAGGAAGCAGCCGTAGCGATCCGGTCGGGTGCAGCGTCGGGCCGGCCCAATCCGCCACCCCTATTAGTTGCGAGGACCCGCATGAGTTATCTGGTGCTGGCGCGGAAATGGCGTCCGCGCACATTCCCAGAGCTTTTGGGTCAGGACTCCGTGGTCCGCGCGTTGCGCTTCGCCTTGAGCGAAGGGCGTGTTCATCATGCCTATCTTTTTAGCGGCATCCGCGGCGTCGGCAAGACCACCGTGGCGCGTCTCCTTGCCAAGGCCTTGAACTGTGAGCAGGGGATGGGGCCCGACCCTTGTGGAATCTGTTCGGCCTGCCAGGAGATAGATGCCGGACGATTCGCCGATCTCATCGAGGTCGACGCGGCTTCTCGCACCAAGGTCGACGATACGCGCGAGCTTCTCGATAATGTGCAGTACGCACCGACCCGCGGGCGCTATAAGGTGTACCTCGTCGATGAGGTCCACATGCTTTCGACCCACAGCTTCAACGCCCTCCTAAAGACTTTGGAGGAGCCGCCCCCGCACGTCAAATTCATCCTCGCAACCACCGATCCGCAGAAGCTCCCGGTCACGGTGTTGTCGCGTTGCCAGAAATTCGCCCTGCGACGCCTTACCGATACGCAGATTCGTGACCATATGGCCGCCATCCTGCGCAAGGAAGACCTGGAATATGATGATGAGGCCCTGGTGGCGCTCTCGCGTGCGGCTGAAGGGAGTGTTCGTGATGCCTTGAGCCTGCTAGATCAGGCGATTGCCGCGGGGGGTGGGGCGGTGCGTGCCGGGGCGGTGCGCGACATGCTCGGGGCGGTAGCTCCAGACCTTGTGCATCGCGTGATCGCGGCGCTCGTCGACGGCGATGGCGCAACACTACTGGCGTCTATCGACGAGGCCTATTCGCTAGGCGTGGCGCCGGAGGCGTTTTTGAACGATATCGTGCGCGTCTGGCATGACATAGCGGTCGCCCAGGTGCTGAGCGCGGAATCGGCGGATGCGTGGACGCAGGAGATGGCGCAGCGATTGCTGCCCGAGGCGGTGCAACTCTATTACGAGATTGGGTGCCTAGGGCGCCGTCAGATGGGTGCGGCCCCCGATCCGGAGACTGGGCTGCGCATGACGGCCTTGCGAATGTTGGCATTCCGGCCGGCCGGCGATGAGTCGAGCAAGCCCCAGATCGCGAGATTGAGCGGCGCGCCGCAAGATAGGCGCAGGGGCGGTGCTCAGGAAGGGGGCGCGACGCCACCGGGCCAACCGCCGGTACGCCCCGTGAACGCACGGGGCGGTGCGGCTGCCGCTGGCGGCAATCCGGCAGAGCAGAGGCCGGCAGAGCAGAGGCCGGCAGAGCAGAGGCCGGCAGAGCAGAGGCCGGCAGAGCAGAGGCCGGCAGAGCAGAGGCCGGCGCCATCCGTGAGTGTGGTGGCAGAGACTGCGCCAGCCCCGGGGGGCTCGGTCCTGGAGCGACTCGGTTTGGCCGGCCTCATGAAGCACATCGCCATGAATGCCGTCTTGGATAAGAGCGGTGATCGGGTGGTGGTGACCGTGGATCCGGAGGCCGGCAAGCTCCTGAACAAGGAGCGGGTCGATATGTTAAAGGAGGCGCTTTGCGCTTATTATAAGGATCCTATTACCTTGGAGGTGGTGGTGGCGCCCGTGACCGGCACGCCGACCCATCTGCGCCGCGAGGCCGAAGAGGCCGCGCAGCGGCGGGCCCGCGAGGCGCTCGCCGCCGATCCAGGGGTAGCGGCCCTGAAGCGGACCTTCAATGCCCGCGTGAACGAGGGTTCCATGCGACCGCGTGATGGCACACCAGAGGAGCGAGAGACATGAAGGGTGGTATGGGACAGCTCATGAAGCAGGCGCAGGCGATGCAAGAGAATCTGCGCAAGGCGCAGGCGGAGCTCGCCACGCTTGAGGTGGAAGGGCAGGCCGGTGGCGGGCTCGTCAAGGTGACGATGACGTGCCGTAATGATGTGCGCAAGGTGCGTTTGGACGAGTCTCTCCTGAAGGAGGATCGCGAGGTCGTAGAAGATCTCGTGGCGGCGGCCATGAATGATGCCGTGCGCAAGGCTGAACAGGTAAGCCAGGAGCGACTTTCGGGCCTGACCGCTGGTTTCAACATTCCCGGCCTGAATCTCCCGTTCTAATTTTGAGCGACGATACCAAGGCGCTAGAGGATCTGAAGCGCGCCCTACGTCGCCTGCCCGGCATAGGCGCCAAGTCCGCGCAACGCATGGCATTTCACTTGTTGGGACGCGACCGGGGCGCGGCTCGCGACATCGCCGAGGCCTTGTTGCGCGCCGTCGATCGTATCGGTCATTGCCAGCGATGCAACAATTTTAGCGAAACCGAGATCTGCGCCATTTGCCGCTCGGCGCGGCGCGACAGCGGACTTCTGTGTGTCGTCGAGTCGCCGGCGGATCTTGTGTCCCTGGAGCAGTCCGGGGCTTTTGGTGGAACGTATTTCGTATTGATGGGGCGGCTTTCGCCACTCGACGGCATTGGACCGGAGGAACTGGGCCTGCCCAAGCTCGAAGCCTTGCTCGAGGGGGGCGTGGTGCGCGAGGTCATCCTCGCTACCAACGCCACGGTCGAGGGCGAGGCCACCGCCCACTATATTGGGGAGCTGGCGCGGCGGCGCAATCTGCTTGCGACCCGTATTGCCTGTGGGGTGCCGATCGGGGGCGAGCTCGAGTACATCGATCGTGGCACGCTTGCTCGCGCATTTTCGGGACGTCGCGAGGCGTAGGGACGTCTCAGATCTCCAGGGCGTCGATCTTCGCGGCGCATATGAAGTCGTTGTCGCTCAACCCGCCGATGGCGTGTGTCTGATAGCGTACGACACATTCCTTGTATCCCACGCGCAAGTCCGGATGATGGTCCTCACGATTAGCGATATAGGCAATCGCGTTGACAAAGGCCATTGTTTCGTAGAAGTTCGCGAAGCGGAAAGTGCGGAATAATGCCGGCCCCGTTTCCTCGAGCGTCCATTTGGGGATCTGAGTCATGAGTTCCCGGGCCTGCGAAAGACTCATGGGTTTCACGCCCCCCTCGCACGGGCGGCAGGATTTCTGGCGCAATTCGGTCATGGTCACTCCTTGCACGAATATGGTGCCTCGCATGGAACGCCGGGCCTGGAAGTCGGCGCCGGGCCGCGATCTCGGGTCGGGGAGGGACGGCCTACGCGCGGTGCCTGGCCCCGGCCATATTTTATCCCCACGATACACCCTTGGCGCCCCATGCGCGATCGAGCCAAAGGTCTTGCGAGGTCCCCGCCCAGGGTATTCCGTGGGCGCGGCGGACGCCTTATGCTACAGTGTCGGCTGATTACGCCTGCGGCGCTATTTTTATATGTGACACGGAGTGGAGAACAGCATGGCGCAAGACCCGAACGCGCTCGTCTGGATCGATCTGGAAATGACCGGACTGCGTCCGGATACCGACGCCATCATCGAGATTGCCACGGTGGTAACCGACAGCGATCTCAATATCGTGGGCGAGGGCCCGGTGCTCGCCATTCATCAGCCTGAATCCATTCTTCAGGGCATGGATGACTGGAACCAGCGCACTCACGGACACTCCGGGCTTATTGAGCGGATCCGCGCAACGACCATGGACGCGACTGAGGCTGAGCGCCGGACGCTGGCCTTTCTCGAGCCCTTGGTGCCCAAGAATCGCTCGCCCTTGTGCGGCAACAGTATCTGTCAGGACCGCCGTTTTCTGGCGCGCCTCATGCCGACCCTGGAATCCTATGTGCATTACCGGAATCTGGATGTCAGCAGTGTCAAGGAACTGGTGCGGCGCTGGCGCCCGGAATTGTGCGCGGGTTTCGTCAAACAGAATACCCACCGGGCCCTGGACGACATCCTGGAGTCGATAGCCGAGCTGCGATATTACCGCCAGCATCTCTTTCCGACCCATGGTGGCACCTAAGCCCCCATCGCAGCCGGTTTATGCGCCCGCGCCTCGCGCCCTTTGGGCGGCTGAGTCGCAGGGTGCTGGAATGGTGGCGGATACCATAGATCACCGCATGGCGGCGGGAGTGGTGCGGTTTGTGACGCGCATCCTCCCGCGGCTCGCGCGGCTTGCCATCCTCGTCGGGCCTGGAGGCAACGGACGCCAGGCATTGGCGCTCGCCGAACGCTATGAAAAGACCAGGGTCGAAGTGACGCTCGTGCGCCCGGGCGACGCCGTCAATGCCGAGGAACTACATACCCATGACGCCCTGATCGACGGGCTGATAGGGACCGGCCTGCATGGCCCTCTGTCGGCGGCCTACCGCGACCTTATCGGGCGTGCGCATGCGTGTCGGCGTCCCATCGTCGCGTTGGATGGCCCGACCGGACTCGATCTTCGCACCGGCCGCCCGCAACCGGGTGGCCTGTGCGCGGACTACACGGTGTTTTGCGGGGGGCCGAAGATCGGGGCCTTGACCGGCGCGGGCCGCGCATTGTGCGGCAAGACCACCACCATAGATGTCGGGCAGCCTTATCCGGCTGGGTACCTGCGCGCCCTGATACCCGACGATGCCGATCTTTGCGCCCTGCTTCCGCCACGGCCGATCGACATGCATAAAGGGAATGCCGGTACGCTCGTGATCGCCGGCGGCGGCATGGGAATGCCAGGGGCGGTGCGGCTTGCCGCTGTTGCCGCCTATCGCATCGGGGCGGGGCTTGTGGTGGCGGGCGTCCATGAACGCAATGCCGAGGTTCTGGCGGCGGCGTTTCCCGAGTGCATCGCCTATGCGGCCTCCTCTGCGGAACTCCCGTGGGGGCGAGCGCAGGTGTTGTTGGTCGGTTCCGGGCTCGGCCGCGGGGATTGGGCGCAAGACGTGTGGCAGCGAGCACGGACCTTGGGGCGGCCCATGGTCGTGGATGGTGACGGCCTCTATTGGCTAGCGCATGCGCCCGAATCGCGTTCCGATTGGGTCTTGACCCCGCACGAGGGCGAGGCAGCTCGCCTGCTTGGGGTCGCGAGCGCGGACGTGGCCGGAGACCGGCCGGGGGCCGCCGTGGAACTCCAGCGCCGTTATGGCGGGGCCTGTGTCCTGAAGGGCGCAGGGACCTTAGTGGCGGGCGACGATATCCTATGGTTGTGCCCGTTCGGTAATCCCGGGATGGCGACGGCCGGCATGGGCGATGTCTTGGCGGGCACCATCGCCGGCCTCATGGCCCAGGGCCTCTCGAATCTGGCGGCCGCGCGCCTCGGGACCTTCGTGCACGCGCGAGCCGGTGATCTCGCGGTGATGCAAGGGCCACCACGCGGCCTTTTGGCCTCCGATGTGGCCGCAAAGCTACGTACCGCGCTGGGGGGGCTGTGTTGACCGTGCCGCTGTCCGACCTGTCCCAGACGTCGCGTCTCGGGCAGGCATTCGCGCGTACCCTGCGTGCCGGGGACCAGATCGTTTTGCGAGGTGATCTCGGTTGCGGCAAGACGACATTGGCGGGCGCAATCATACAGGCGCTCGGCGCCCAGGGGCCCGTGAAAAGCCCAACTTATACGCTGGTTGAAGAGTATGACCTGGGGGGCTTGCGGGTCGTGCACGCCGACCTCTATCGACTGAATGAGCCGGCGGAATTAGAGATGCTCGGTTGGTGGGACTATCAGGATGGCCGCACGCTCATGCTCGTGGAGTGGCCCGAGCGCGCGCATGGTCTTTTGCGCGCCGATGTTGACGTTTGGCTTACTGTCACCGATCATGCAAGACAGGCCCATCTGCAGGGGATGTCACCACGGGGGGACGAGGTGGTGGACAGTCTAAGGTTGTGAAGCCGCGTTGGTGGATTATAGGGGTAGCGGGATTTCTTTGGGGGATCGTCGCCGCCCAGGCCGCGATCCCTATCGGTCGGCCGCTGGTGCGTGTCGGCCCGCATGCCCTCATCGTGCGCCTCTCGAGCAGCAGCCATGTGGTCTGGCGATCATTTTCCTTGAATGATCCGGCACGCGTCGTCGTCGACCTGCATGGCGTGATACTGCCGGGTAGCCGCGCGCTGTGGCCAGAGCATGCCGCCCCCTTAAAAGATATCCGCGCGTTCACGCACCGTAATGGCATGGTGCGACTGGTGTTCGATCTCACCCGTAAGGTGCCTTACGCCATCAATTCCTTGCCGGGTGGATTGACGCTGTCGCTGGCCACGGGCGGCGCGCCGCTTTCGGTACCCCCGGCCCATCCCGGCCCGGCAGCCCCGGCGCCTGCGGATCCGGTTGCCGCGCATGTGGCCCCCGTGTCGGCGCCCGCGGCGCCCCCGGACATTGTGATTGCCGTGGATCCAGGCCACGGAGGCATCGATAGTGGGGCTTGCGGAATCGATCATATCTGCGAGAAGAATGTCGTGCTACGCATCGGCCGCGATCTCGCGGCCCTGATCGATGCCACTCCTGGTTTTCACGCGTTCATGACGCGCACGGGCAATTATTATGTGCCGTTACGCGAGCGCGTGACGCTGGCTCAGGAGCATCACGCGGCGGCCTTCATCTCGATCCATGCGAACGCCCTGCCGGAGCCGGAAGGCCTGGATGTGCGCGGTGCCGAGGTCTTCATGTTGTCCCAGCATGGCGTGAGCCGCGAGGCCCGGTGGCTTGCCCATAGTGAAAACGCGGCCGACCGCGGCGGCGGTCCGCACTTTGGGACCGGCGGCGGGTTTCTGCACAACATCCTTCTCAATATGACCCAGAACGGCACGCGGCGGGCGAGTTACGATCTCGCGAGGGATGTTTTGAGGGCGCTGCACACCATAGGGCCCGTGCATGTTGACCATGTCGAGAAGGCGAATTTCATGGTCTTGCTGTCGCCGACGATACCATCGATCTTGATCGAGACCGCGTTTATCTCGAACCCCCACGAGGCGCTGCGGCTGAATAGCCCTGCCTATGATGAGCAGCTCGCGCACGCCATATGGGAGGGGGTCATGCGGGACGCGCCGCGCCTGCGGGCACGGTTGGGTATGGCCCCCGGCCCGCGCCTTTACATCGTGCGCGAGGGGGAGACGCTATCGGGCATCGCCCAGCGTTTCCATGTATCGATCGCCGCCCTGCGCGCCGCCAACGGCCTGCATGGGGGGATACTGCAGGCCGGGGTGTCGCTGCGAATCCCTTCGGGATAGGGCGGCCGTGAATCCAAACAATTACGCACATTGAGATCAAGGGCGGACGTTTTGAGGAGTTGGTTTCGTACCAAGGATATCGGAGGGCCGCGTGTCGAGACGGGATTACGCCGCTGCCTTACGACGATGGATCTTATATTCCTCGGGATAGGCGGGATCATAGGGGCGGGGATTTTCGTGTTGACCGGCGTGGCGGCGGCGCGGGATGCCGGTCCCGCCATCGTCCTGTCGTTTCTGATCTCGGGCCTTGCCTGCGCCTTCACGGCGCTGTCCTATGCCGAGCTCGCCGCGGCCGTCGGCGGGAGTGGGAGCGCCTATGGCTACGCCTACGCGGGTCTGGGCGAGGTCGTCGCCTGGACGGTGGGGTGGGATCTCGTTCTGGAATACGGGGTGGCGACGGCGGCGGTGGCCATTGGCTGGTCCGGCTACGTCAGGAATGCGCTGTCATCCG
>JAKBUS010000119.1 GCA_021841585.1 Pseudomonadota bacterium
CTGGAGAGTCGAATTCTTTGAAGCCATGCCGGGCCGGGGTGGCGGAATTGGTAGACGCGCTAGCTTCAGGTGCTAGTGGGGGTAACCCCGTGGAGGTTCAAGTCCTCTCCTCGGTACCAAGTCCGGCGTGTGCTTGCAAGCTAAATCTCATTATTCCTGAAACGGGTCACGTACCACGATAGTCTCCTCGCGGTCCGCACCGGTCGATATGATGTCGATGCGCGTACCGGTCAGCTCCTGGAGCCGATCAAGGTAGCGCCGGGCATTGGCCGGCAATTTCTCGAGCTGGCGGATACCGACCGTCGATTCGCTCCATCCTGGCATCTCTTCGTATACCGGTTGGCAACGCGCCAGGGCCTCGGCGGCCGCCGGCGGTGTCGCGCGGCGCTTGCCATCGACTTCGTAGGCAACACAGATCTTCACCGTATCGAGGCCATCCAGGACGTCGAGCTTGGTGATGCAAAGCCCGGAAAATCCATTGATCTGACGCGCCCGGCGCACGGCCACAGCGTCGAACCATCCGCAGCGACGCTTGCGGCCGGTGGTGGCGCCAAATTCCTGGCCGCGCTCACCAAGCCGATCCCCGACGGCATCGAACAATTCCGTGGGAAACGGACCGGCCCCGACACGCGTGGCGTAGGCCTTGGTGATCCCGAGCACGTAATGAAGCGCATGCGGGCCGACGCCAGATCCCGTAGAGGCGGCGCCGGCGCTGGTGTTCGACGAGGTCACGAACGGATAGGTCCCATGATCAATGTCGAGGAAGGTGCCTTGGGCCCCTTCAAAGAGCAGGGATTCGCCGCGCGCCCGATGGCCGTCGAGGGCCTCCGGGACATCGCAACAGACGTTCGCGAGCCGGTCGCGGTAACCCATGATCTCGGCCAGCGTTTCTTCGTAGCTCACCGTCGGGGCGTGGAAGAAGTGCTCGAGCGTAAAGTTGTGATAGGCCATCACATCCTTCAGCTTTGCGGCAAATGAGCTCTCATCGAAGATATCGCCCAGGCGCAGACCGCGCCGCGCGACCTTGTCTTCGTAGGCAGGGCCGATGCCGCGGCCTGTGGTCCCTATGGCCGCCGCGCCACGCGCGCGCTCGCGGGCGACATCGAGGGCGATATGGTGCGGAAGGATGAGTGGACAGGCATCGCTGATCTTCAGGCGGTCGAGCACCGGGACGCCGGCGCGCTCGAGGGCCGTTACTTCATCGAACAATGGCCCCACCGCGAGGACCACGCCGTTTCCTATGTAGCATCGGACATCGCGCCTCAGAATCCCTGAGGGTATGAGGTGCAAGACGGTTTTTTGCCCGGATATGACCAGCGTATGCCCGGCGTTATGGCCGCCCTGAAAGCGCACGACCGCCGAAGCGCGTTCGGTCAAAAGGTCGACGATCTTGCCCTTCCCTTCATCTCCCCATTGGGTGCCGATTACCACGATGTTCTTTGCCATGTCTCGCCTAACGCCTCGCTACGACCGTCCACCGGCCGTCTTGTTGTACGAGCTCGCGATCGCAGCCCGTGTCCCGGTCCTGTTCCGCGTCCTCACGAAAACTTTCGATCACCCTCTCGCCGCGCGCGCGCAGTGTGCGCACCGCATCGCGCAAGGCCTTGTCATCGCGGCATGGCGCGAGGATCGCGGGTGCCGCCTGGGTGGGCTCATCCCGCAGCTTGAGGAGCAGCCGCAGGTCGGCGCTAAATCCCACCGCCGGCCGCGAGCGCCCAAAGGCGTGCCCGATCTCATCGTAGCGCCCACCCTGCGCGATGGCCTGCCCGTAACCCTCCACGAAAGCCGAAAACACGGCGCCCGTGTGGTAGCCATAGCCGCTCAGTTCGGCAAGATCGAAGTGCCAGGTGATGCCCGGCTGGGCCTCATCGACCGCCCGCCATATGGCCTTCAAATCGGCCAGTGCGGCCTGGACCTCGGGGCCGGCATCGGCCAGCGTCGCTTCCAGCGCCGCAAACTCCGCATCGGCCCCGTGAAGATCGATCAATGCCCTGAGGTGGCGGTCGATGCGTGCAGGCAGCGTGAGGTCCGCCAGGATCGCATCGACCTCGGCGCGCGACCGGCGCCGGAGCGCTTCGTGCAGATCCTGCTCGATCGCTTCCTCCATGCCCGCCTCGCGTGCCAGGGCACGATACACGCCTACGTGACCAATATCCACATGAAGACCGGAAAAACCCGCGCCCTCGAGGAGCGATAGCATGAGCCGCAGGACCTCGGCATCGGCGCGCGCCCCCGATTGACCGAAGAGCTCCGCGCCGATCTGCCAGGGCTCGCGCGCCCCGCCGAATTCATCGGGGCGCGTGCGCACCACGGATCCCACATAACAGAGTCGCACCGGGGTATCGCGGCGCAGATAGTGGGCATCGATACGCGCGGCCTGCGGCGTCATGTCGGCGCGCAGGCCCATGAGGCGACCGGTCAATTGATCGGTAAGCTTGAAGGTCTTGAGGTCGAGCTCATGCCCGACGCCGGTGAGCAGGGACTCCAGGTATTCCACGAGCGGCGGCATGACAAGGTCGTAGCCCCAGCTGTCGAGGAGGTCCAGAAGCCTGCGGCGAACCTGTTCGGCGTGGCGCGCCGCCGGCGGCAATATCTCTTCCACTCCCGCGGGCAAAAGCCAGCGATCGCGCCTCATGCGCGCGCCCCGCGACGGTTTGCCAGGATTGTCATTTTGCATAGGGCCCCTGGTTTTTCAGAAAACGCAGAAATCCGCTGTCGGGACCCATGACGAGGGTCGTCTGCCGGTTGGCGAAGCTGCGCACATAGGCGCGCAGGCTCTTGTAAAACACGAAGAACTGCGGATCGTGATCATAGGCCTTGGCATAGATCGCGGCGGCGTGGGCCTGCGCGCGGCCGCGTATGATGCCCGCCTTCTCGTAGGCCTGGGCAAGGATCTTGGCGCGCTTGCGGTCGGCTTGTCCGCGTGCCACCTGCGCCTTGGCCATGGCGCGCGCCTCGATGCGCGCCGCGCGCGTCAGCTGATCGGACGCCATGCGTTTGTCGATGGAATCGACCACGCGATCACCGAGTCCCAGACGCTGAATACGCAGATCGGTGATCGCAAGGCCATAGCGCACGGCCTGGGCGTCCACCCCTTTTGTCAGGGATCCCAGGCCCTTGCCGGTAAGTACTTGGGCGAGCGTGCGCCGCGCAAAAAATCGCCTAAATCCGGTCACCGCCGCTTCGCGGATGCGCTCCTCGGCCTTGTGGCGCGACCCGCCGGTGCTGGTCATATATCGGCGGAAACTCGCGATCCGATACTCGACGAACGCATCCACCAGCACCTGTTTGCGGCCCTTGGTGAGCAAGGCCTGTGGTTCCACGCGCAGGTTCAAGAGTCGGGCATTGAAGATATGTGCATTCTGCGCGAATGGTATTTTCGCATGCAGTCCGGGTCCCACGCG
>JAKBUS010000047.1 GCA_021841585.1 Pseudomonadota bacterium
GGAGGGACCTTACCACAGCAGGGACCGGGTTACAGCGAGATTACAGCAAAGTCGGTTTTTGGGAAGCGGAGGGATGCTTCTAGTGTTTGTTTTCTTGGTGGAGCCAGGCGGGATCGAACCGCCGACCTCCTGCATGCCATGCAGGCGCTCTCCCAGCTGAGCTATGGCCCCCTAACGCGCCGCTACTCTAAGGCCTCGCTTCCCGAAAAGCAAGTGCGACGGCCAACTTTAGACGGGCCACGCAACGCTCGCGCCCGAGCAGGGCGCAGGTTACATCGATCGGTGGCGAGACCGAGCTGCCGGTCACGGCGATACGCACCGGTTGGGCGAGTTTGCCAAAGGTAAGTCCGTGGCTCGCAGCGACCGTCTCGAATGTCGCGTGCACGGTCTCGTGTGTCCATGTGGGGTCGGCACTGAATGCCTCGACGAGCGCCGTGAGGGCCGCGTGCGGGGCATTGGCCAGGATGGCCTGATTTTTCGGGTCGTCGATCGTGACCTGCTCGCGATAGAAAAAGAACGCTTGTTCGGCCATCTCCACGAGGGTCTTGGCGCGCTCCTGAAGGGCCACGACGACGTCTGTGAGTGCGGGACCCGCGGCCAGCTCGGCGCCGCGCTCGATGAGGAAGGGCCGCAGGCGCTCGGCGATGTCGGCGGCCGGCAGGGTCTTTATATAGTGTTGATTGAGCCACAGGAGCTTTTTGGGATTGATGGCCGCAGCCGCGGCGTGCACGTCCTTGATGTCAAAGAGCGTGGTCATCTCTGCGCGCGTGAAGATCTCCTGATCGCCGTGGGCCCAGCCGAGACGCACGAGATAGTTGATGAGGGCCTCGGGCAGGTAGCCCTCATCGCGATATTGCATGACGCTCACCGCCCCGTGGCGCTTGGAGAGCCGCGCGCCGTCTTCACCGAGAATCATCGGGATGTGGGCGTAGGCCGGCGGCTTGGCGTCGAGCGCGCGCAGCATGTTGATCTGCCGCGGGGTGTTGTTCAAATGGTCATCGCCGCGGATCACATGCGTGATGTCCATGTCCATGTCGTCGACGACCACCGTGAAGTTGTAGGTTGGCGTGCCGTCGCTGCGGGCGATGATGAGATCGTCGAGCTCGTCGTTGCGGAACACGACTCGTCCCTTGACGGCGTCGTCCACCACGACCTCGCCCGTAAGCGGATTTTTAAAGCGCACCACCGCCTCCGGCGACGGCCCGTGGCCGGCCTCGCGGCACCGGCGGTCGTAGCGCGGCTTTTCCTTACGCGCCATCTGCGCGGCGCGCCGCTCCTCGAGCTCGGCCTTCGTGCACGTGCAGTAGTAGGCGTGGCCATGGGCGATGAGCTCCGACAGGACCGCGCGGTACCGATCGAAGCGCTGGGTTTGGTAGAATGGCCCCTCGTCGTAGTCGAGGTTGAGGAACGCCATGCCTTCGAGGATCGCGGCCACCGATTCGGGTGTCGAGCGTTCGAGATCGGTGTCCTCGATACGCAGGATGAAGCGCCCCTGATGCTTGCGGGCAAACAGCCAGGAATAGAGCGCGGTGCGCGCCCCGCCGATGTGCAGATAGCCCGTGGGGCTCGGAGCAAAGCGTGTGCGTATCGTCATAGTGGGGGGCTATGGTACTGAAAACCGCGGATGAATTCACCGGCGGCGCGGACTTTGATGTGTACGCGGCGCTGGCGGCCGGGGCCTGTGTCATCACCGCCAACAACCGTCTGGCCCGCCACCTGCAAGCTGGTTACGCACAAGGCCTGCGTGCTGCCGGCCATCGGGTGTGGGAGGCGCCCGACATCCTCCCGTGGCAGGCCTACGTGCAGCGCACGGCGGAGGCGGCACGCGCGCAGGGCGGCGGGCGGGTCCCGCTGACCGCCGCCCAGGAGCAGTGGTTGTGGTCAGAGCTCGTAACCGAATACGAGCTTGGGTTTCTGTGCCCGGACCGGGCGTTTGCCGCGCAGGCCGCCGAGGCCTGGCAACTGCTCGCCGATTACGCCCTGCCGCTGCCCGAGGCCGGCGGTGATCGTGAGAGCGAGATATTCGTGGCGCTGGCGCGAGCCTTCACGCGGCGCCTCGCGGCCCGCGGCCGGGACGATGCCGCCCACGATCCCGCGCGCGTCGCCGAGGCGATCGGCGCCGGGCGCGTGGCGGTGAGCCCGCATTGCCTGTGGGCGGGCTTCACGCGCCTGACCCCGGCACAAGAGGCGGTGAAGGCGGCATGCGAGGCGCGTGGCGCGCGCGTCACGGTCTTGCCGCTTTCAGACCGGGGTGGTAGGGGCGATGCGCGAATCTTTGCGACCACTGCCGAGGAACTGACCGCGGCCCTCTTGTGGGCGCGCGAGCGCATCACCCGCGAGGGACGGGGGCGCTACGCGCTGGTGGTGGCTGATCTGGCCGCCCAGCGCAAGCGCATCGTGCGGCTTGCCCATGAGGTCCTGACATGCCATCCGTCCGAAGGGATCGTGCCCTACGAGATCTCGCTTGGCACGGCGCTCGCCGAGGCACCGGTGGTGGCGGCTGCACTGCGCATCTGGCACTTGGCGGCGGGAACGCTCGCCTCCGGGGAGGCCGCGGCACTCATCCAGTCGCCATTCATTCGCGGGGCCGAGGCCGAGCGTTCGGCACGCGCGCAGCGCGCCTACGGGATGCTCATGGAGGCATCCGAGGTGGATCTGGCGGCCATGGCGCGCGGCCTGCGGAGTGATACGCCAAGCGCGCGCGCCGGTTTCGCGCGCCTTGCGGGCCTCGTCCGCCGCTGGCCGAGACGGGCGCCGGCCAGCGCCTGGGCGGGATGGTTCATGGAGGCGCTTACGGCCGTAGGCTGGCCGGGCGCGGCTGCGCGTGAAGACTATCAGGCGATTGCCGCGGTGCATGAGGTGCTCGAGTCGTTTGCCACCCTGGAGGCGGTGACCGATGGGATCTCGTTTACAAGGGCGCTTTCGTTCGTGCAAGGCACGCTCACAGACCGCGTCTTTCAGCCGCGCGGGGGCGACGCCCCGTTGCAGATTTTGGGACCGCTCGAGGCGATAGGGCTTACGTTCGACGGTCTGTGGGTAATGAATCTGCATGATCGGGCGTGGCCCGCGGTGCGTCCGCCTCATCCGCTTTTGCCGCTTGCCTTTCAGCGTGCCCATCGTCTCCCGCACGCCTTCGTCGAGGACGATATCCGCTTCGCCGGGCACGTACTCCAAGAGCTCGCGCGCGCCGCGCCCGAGACTATATTGAGTTGCGCCCGGCACGATGCCTCGGGTCCGCTGCGCCCGAGCCGGGCGCTGATCGAGCGCGCGGCCCGAGAGGTCGAGGGGCCAGTGTTTAGAAGCCGCCTGGAGCAGGCGTTTGCCGCGCGCGCGGCGCTCGAGCCCTACCCCGTGCGCGCAGCCCCCCTGGACGCTGCGCGCGCCGGGCCGTTCGGGGCCGGATTGCTGGCCGCCCAGGCCGCGTGCCCGTTCCGGGCGATGGCCCAGTACCGGCTGCGTGCCGACCCCCTGGATGCCCCGGGGTATGGACAGACGCCCGCGATGCGCGGCGCCGTGGCGCACAAGGTCATGGAGATCTGGTTTGGCGGGTTTCCGGAGCCGCGCGCATGGCTTGCCCTGGATACGGACATGCGCGCGCGCCGTATCGCCGAGACCGTGGCCGCCGCGCAGGCCGCGTTTGCCGAAGACTATGCGCGTTTCCCGGCGGCGTTCATGACCCTCGAGGCGCGACGCATGGGGCGTGTGCTGACGGAATTTCTCGCGCGCGAGGAGGCGCGGCCGGCATTTACGGTGGCGGGGCGTGAGAAGGAGGTGACGTTACGCTGCGGGCCGCTTGCGATGCGCGGCCGCATAGACCGTGTGGACCTGGTCGACGGACGTGCGCTACTCATCGACTACAAGACCGGTCGGATGCCGGTCGTGGATTGGACGACCGAGCGTCCCGAATATCCGCAGCTCTTGTTTTATGCCGTGGCCGAAGGCCCGGACGTGGCGGGTATCGCTTACGCGGGATTGTCGGCGCGCGATGGCGGCTACAAGGCCTGGGTGCGCGATGGCGATCTCCTGCCAGAGGCCACGGTGGTAGCCGATTGGGGGCAGGCGACGGGGATGTGGTCTGCGCTTCTAGCACGCCTGGCGGGGGATTTCGCGGCCGGCGGCGCGGCCGCCGACCCCTTGGAAGGGGCCTGCGAGTATTGCGGGCGCCAAGGTTTTTGTCGGATCGACGAGGGCGGCGCTGGCGATGATGACGAGTGATGCCAAGGCGCGACGCGCGGCCATTGACCCGACACGCTCGCTCGTAGTCCAGGCCCCCGCCGGATCCGGCAAGACCGCGCTTTTGATTCAGCGCTACCTGGCGCTGCTTGCGCGTGTCGAGACCCCCGAGGAGATCCTGGCACTCACCTTCACGCGCAAGGCCGCAGAGGAGATGCGCTCGCGGGTGCTGGCGGCCTTGACGGGGGACTTTACGGCCCCCGGGGACAGTGATTTCGAGCGCGAGCTCGCGGCTTTGGCGCAGGCCGCCGCGCGCCACGGCGAAGAGCGCGGCTGGTTCCTGGCGGATTGCCCGGGACGTCTGCGCATTCAGACCTTCGATGCGTTCTGTGCGCAAATCGTCAATCAGTGGCCGGCGGCGGCCGGTGTCGGTGTGGCCCTGGAGGTGGCGCAGGATCCCGCGCTTCTTTATGCCGAGGCCGCGCTCGCGACCTTCGCGGACCTGGGGGCCGATGACGCCGCAGGTCACGCGCTTGCGGTGCTGTTGCCGGCGCTCGCCAACGATGTCGACCGCTTCGTGGCACTGGTCGGCGAGCTCCTGGGGCGCCGTGAACAATGGTTGCCGGTGGTGCTCGAGACCGGATCGGCGGCCCCCGAGCAGGCGCGCGCGCGTCTTGAGGGGGTGTTCCTGCGGCTTGCTTATGAGGCCCTGTCGCGTGCCCGCGCCCTGTTTCCGGAGGAGGCCTTGGGGCCGGCGTGTACCTATCTCGCCACCATCACCGGTGATGCGGACTGGCAGCCGGCGAATCTGCGCGCCGGCGGGATGGAGGCCTTGCGGCTCTGGCAGCGCCTCGCCGAATATTTCCTGACCGGTGGCGGGGGGCTCCGCAAGCAGCTCAAGGATTGGCCAAAGGAGCTTGGGCCGACGCGCGCCTACATGGCGCAATTCACCGATCCCGAGGGGCTTGCAAGCGCGCTCAGTGCGCTCGTCGCCTGGGGGTCGTGCACCTATGGCGATGGTCAGTGGCAACGGTTGTCGGCCTTGCTGCGCATCCTGCCGGCGGCCTCGGCGCAGCTCCAGGTGGTGTTTGCGCGGCGCGGCGCGTGGGATTTCACGGAGGCCGCGCTACGCGCCCTGCAGGCCCTGGGCGTGGAGGGCGAGCCGAGCGCCGGGGCATTGCGGCTCGATCGGCGCCTGCAGCACGTGCTTGTCGACGAGTTTCAGGATACCTCGGTGCTGCAGTACCGGCTCCTCGAGCGCCTGACGTGCGAGTGGGTGCCAGGGGAGCCGCGCAGCCTGTTTGTCGTCGGCGATCCCATGCAGTCGATCTATGGATTCCGCAAGGCCGAGGTCGGACTGTTTTTCAAGCTCGCAAGCGAGGGGCTTGGGCCGTGGCCGTTGGAGTCGGTGACCCTGAGCGCCAATTTTCGCTCGCGCGCGGGGCTCATCGCATGGGTCAACGAGGCCTTTGCGCGGCTTTTGCCCAAGCGCTTCGTAAGTGACGAGGGGGCGGTCCCGCACGCGCCCGCGAGTGCCGTGCGCGACGCCGGCGGGGCGGTACGCATCCATGGGCTTGTGAATGCCGATATGGAAGGTGAGGCGGAGTACGTGGCGCGGCTGGTGGGCGAGATCCGCGCCGAGCGCCCAACGGCTGAGATCGGCATCCTCGTGCGTTCGCGGGCGCATGGGCACGCGATCGCAAGCGCGCTCACCGCCGCCGGGCTGCGCTTTGCCGGCGAGGAACTCTACGCCCTCGAGACCCGCCCCGTGATCCGCGATCTGCTGGCGCTTACCGAGACCTTGCTGTTTCCGGCGGCGCGGTTGAGCGCTTTAAGTGGCCTGCGCGCGCCGTGGTGCGGGCTCGATCTCGCAGACCTGGTGGCACTCTGCGAGAGTGACTCGCGGCCGCTTACCGACATCCTCACAGACGAGCAGCGCGTGGCACGGTTGAGTGAAGACGGACAAGCGCGCGTGGCGCGCATGCGCGAGGTCTTACGCGAGGCCCACGGGCAACGCGGGCGCGTCCCGCTATCGCGGTGCGTGGAGGAGGCATGGCTTGCCCTCGGCGGACCCGCGGCGCTCGCCACCCAGGCATCGCTCGATGAGTCCCGGATATTTTTCGAGGCGCTGTCCGAACTCGAAGTGGCAGGCGAGGTGGATATCTGGGCGCTGCGCGCGCACCTGCAGGCACTCTATGCGCCCGCCGACCCGCAGGCCTCGGGTCTGCATATCCTGACCATCCACAAGGCCAAGGGGCTCGAATACGACGTCGTCATCTGTCCGGGGCTGGGGCGCAAGACGCGCGGCGACAAACGCCCGCTGCTGCTTGCGCTCGAGACCGAGGGCCCGCGCGGCACGGATCTGTTGCTTGCGCCGCTGAAGGCCCATGATGAAGACAAGGACCCGCTCTACGATGCCCTATGGGAGTTTGCCGCGCGCCGCCGCGAACATGAGGTGCGCCGGCTGCTTTATGTGGCCTGCACGCGTGCCCGTGAGGACCTGCACCTCGTCGGTCATGCGCAAGTCAAGGACGATGGTTCGGTGCGCGCGGCAGGCCTGTGGGCGGTGTTGTGGCCGGTCATAGGGGAGACCTTTGAGCAGTCATGCGTCGCGTGCGAGTCCGGCGCGCAGGCCTCTTTGGCCCCCGCTCAGCTGCAGCGGGTCGCGCGCCCCTTCGCCCAGGAGCCGCTTAGGCCTACGCCCGTCATGCGTAAGGAGGCCGCGGCGAGTATCGATGCGCCGGTGGTCTTCGATTGGGCGGGCAGCCGCATCCGGCGCATCGGCATCGTCGTGCACGCACTGTTGGCCGAGTTGGCCGATGCCGGCCTGCCGGACGGCGGAGGGTTTCCGGATGGCCTGATCGTGCGCGCCGAGGGCCTCTTGTATGGCCAGGGCTTCGCGGCACAGGACTTGCGGTCGGCGCACGCCACGGTGATGGAGGCCGTGACGGGCACGCTCGGGGATGCCGACGGGCGCTGGATCCTGGGATCGCACGCCGAGGCGCGCAACGAGTACGCTTTGAGCGCGCTTGATGACGAGGGCGCGGTGGTCACCGCGCGCGTCGACCGCACGTTCATCGATGAGGAGGGCGTCCGCTGGATCATCGATTACAAGACCAGCCGCCACGAGGGGGCCGATCGCGAGGAATTCCTCGATCGCGAGCGCGAGCGCTATAGCGGGCAGCTGGCGCACTATGCGCGCCTCTTCCAGGACCTCGATGGCCGGCCCGTGGAGCTGGGGCTTTATTTTCCCTTGCTGGCGGCCTTCCGGCATTGGCGCTACGCGCCAAGCGACGAAACGCAGGACGGGTCCTGAGGAACTCGCAAACGAGCGCTCAGAAACGCCGGAGATAGAGGAGAAAGGCCTTTTTAAAGATGGATTTGACGCGGATCAGGCCCCGCGAGCGGCGCGGGAGGAGGTCGCGAAAGGGTGGCCTTCCGTCCTCGCAGCGATGCATCCAGGGCGCGTCGTCGCCCATGTCGAGGATGCATGAGAGCTCATAACGATAGCGATGCGAGGGGCGCGCCGGCGAGCAGGGCGCGCAGATTGGCGGCGGCCTCGGCGTGCAATTGCGCCATGTGCGCTTGGTGCGGCACCGACGAGGGCGGGGCCTCGTGATCGGCGCAGTTGCCGGCGGCCAGCACCCGGGCAAGCCCCGGGACTTGGCCGTAGCGATCGCCGGCAATGTGGCCGCCGGGCGTACGCGCGAGGCCAGCGGTGTTGGCGTAGGCCGGGCCAGTCATGGGCGGTGAGTACAAGATGGCATCGGCGCGCCGAAAGTGTCTGTCGACATCGGTCATGCCACCTGCGACGAACGCCGCCGGCGCGTAACCGTCGTCGATGATGGTGCCGCGCTCCATGAGCCGGTCGGTCAATGTACCCTTCTCGCCCACTGCGACGGCGCAGGGCGAAATCCAGCAGGCACGCGCATTCGTACATCGGGCCCGTGCGCCCGGCTACGAACCCATCTTCCTTGCCGAAGGCAAACCCGATGTAAAGCCGCCTTCGGCAAGGCCGTCGATGCGCGCCACGAAACGCCTCATGTCCTCCGGGCCGTAGCAGGGCTAGCAGATGAACTCGCGCGTCCCCGGGGTCGTATCTTTGCGAAACGTGGGACCGGTTCCCAGAAATAGCGCGCCATTTCCGTGGCGTGCCCCGCTGGCGGTAAGAATCGTGCGTCCGGCGTCGTCGATGCCGACGATGCGGTCTTCAAGGAAATGCCCGTGGCGGCGTCGCAAAAACGGCCGGATGTCGACCACCACGTCCTGGCGTGTGCGCGCGCCGATCAGAAACTCCGGGGGCGCCGGAAAGTACACGAACTCGGGTGGCCCGACGAGCGTGACGTCGATAGGCGCGCGTATCCGCCGCAGGGGGCCGGGATCGGCAGGAAAGGCGGGTCTTCCAGACGGTATATAAGGAAAAGCAGGTCGATTACCCGTCTTTTCGAGGCCGTGCCTGTTCCTGAAGGCCGTGGCGGGTTGCCTGCCATGGCGTCGACCGATGGATGTTTGGCGGGGATTCGGCACCATAAAAAAGCCCCCTTCCGTGGGGAAGGGGGCCCGCCATCGTCCTTGATGGGAATCGCCGCCTCCATGCGACGGGTTCTACTGTACCTTGTGCCGGATGGCCCCGCCCTCCGATCTAAGTCTTAGCCGGCGTGGCGCCTGCCGGCAGGACCTGCTGGCGCGGGCGCATGCGGGATCCGGGCGCGTGCGCCGGCCGCGACGGGGTGGTGGGCCCCGCGAGGCCTGCGGCCCTTTGGGAGCGTATTCTCGACGGCCACGTCACGACCATTGCTGGCTACGACATGGAAGTGTCCATAGCGTGCCCATGCGGCTTGATTCTTGATCGAGCCCACGATGAACACCGGCCGGCGGCGCGCCAGCGCCACCAGGGCCTTGCCGGTGATCAAGCGGTGCGCCTTGGGGTAATGACGAATACCGTAATAGAGATCCCCCTGACGCGGGTCGAAGACGTAGATCGGCCGATGGAGATAGAAGTCCAGGGACGAGAGGTCCTCGTAATGGTGCGCCACGAAGACATAGGAGTGCGGCGTGAGATGAGGCAGCAAGGCCATGGCGAGGTCTTTCGTGGCGTAGCGATTGGGGTGCGCGATCGAGAATGCGAGAAACAGCGCAATAAAGGCCGCGAGCGAGCCGACGGCCGCGGTCGGCAACACGCGCATCGTGCGCGGCCGCCGCTCCCAGAGTGCGGCGAGGAAGAAGCCGAGATAGATGAGCGCGGCAACGAGGAGATAGGGGCGCATGGCCGTGTGCGGAATGTACAGCGCCACGACCCCGGCGATCACGCAGAGCACGGCGAACGCCGCCAACAATCGCCTGAGCGAACGGCCCTCGAGATCGGGCAGGGCGCGTCCAAGAAACAGCGCGAGCGCCGGCAGCGCCGGCAGCATGTAGTAAGACGATGAGGTCTGGGACAATGTAAAGAAGATGAGATAGACCGCCGCCCAGATCAGCAGGAAGCGATCCAGACGGTCGTACGGCCGCCTCCTTATGAAGGCCTCCAGGAAAAACGGCGTCCACGGGAAAATGCCGAGCAGCAGGTGCTCGAAATTGTAGTAGAACGGCGGCCGCCGGTAGTCCATCGGCTTTAGGGTGCCGAGGAAGCGGTCGAAGTGCTCCTGGATGATGTAACGGTCGAAGAATCCGGGCACGTGCAGAACCATCCAGATATGCCAGGGCAAGGCAATGACCAAGAAAACGCCCCAGGCGGCGAGAAACGGCCGCCAGCGTATCGTGCGCCGCTCGAGCGCCAGAAACGCGATGACGATGAGTCCGGGCAGGACGATCCCTATGAGGCCCTTGGTGAGGCACGCCAATGCGCTCGCCGCCGCCGCCAGCATCAACCGCGAGGGCTCTTCGGGACGCTCGATATAGGCGTAGAACGCAAGCAGCGTGATGGTGTGAAACAGTGTGAACGTCATGTCAAACATCACAAGCTGCGACATCATGTAAAAGCCGATCGACGAGAACATGATCACCGCCGGCCATAGCGGCTCACGAAGGCGCCCGCGGGCAAAGCGCGTCACGACCAGCAAGGTCCCGAGAGCGGCCAGGGCCGAGGGCACGCGCGCTGCGAACTTTCCTATGCCGAAGATCTTGTAAGACAGCATGATAAGCCAGTAGAGGATCGGCGGCTTCTCGAGGTAGGGCATGCCATCGAGGCGCGGTATCATCGGATTGTGCGCGAGCATTTCGCGCGCGGCCTCGGCGTAGAGACCTTCGTTCAGATTAAAGAGCGGTCGCAGAGCGAGCGGAACGAAGGTCAGGACCAGTATGGCTAGGATAAAAATGGCTGTGGCGCCGCGACGTGTGACAGGAGACGACATGCGTGCATGCTAGCAGACACGAGCGCGGCGCGTAAGGTATTGGCGGCGATAATCGACTGTGATTTGTCTCAGCCAATACCGGAGTGCGTGTCAATAAAGTGCGCAGGCGATGAACCCGAAAGCGCGCTTGCCAGGGCGTCAAGAGGGCCGCGCAGCGCGCCGATATAGCGCAGGAGTTCCTGGCCGCAGCTAGACAGGGTCGAGAAATGGGCGTAACGCACCGTCTCCCGGCATCCCTCCCACGCCGATAGGATGAAGACCGCGGCGGCCTCGCAATCGATGTCGGCATGTACGAAACCCGCATGGCGCGCACGCGTAAGGGCCGCGCCCAATCGTTTGCGCCAATGGGCGAGTCGCTCGCTCATCAAAAGATGGGCAGCGGGGTCGTGCGCCGCGAGGTCTGCGATCAAGCCCGGCAGCGAGCGGTGAGCGCAGGCGGCGCCGGTGGCGATATAGCGGATGAGTCCCGCGGTGATTCGCGGCAGGGGATCGCCCTCAAAGGCCAGGGGCTGTATCCACAGCTCATCGATTTCCCGGCCCATGGTCTCCACGAGCGTCGTCAGGGCGAGAGAGCGCTTATCCGGAAAATGATGATAGAGCGCGCCCTTGGTTACCCCGGCGCGCGCGGCGATGCGATCGAGCCGCGCACCCTTGAACCCGTGTTCCCGGAGTTCCTCCCACGCCGCCTCTATGAGGCGTGCATAGGTCGTGCGCCCAGGTCCCCGCGTCATTGAATCATGGGTGTTGCCGGCGCAGATCGAAAAGTAGCACCGCGCTGTCGACGTCGGCGACGAACGCGATCTCCCCGGCGTCAACGAGGCGTGCCCCATCGCCGGTCTCGAGGGTCTCGCCGCCCGTTGTGAGGCCCCCGCGGATCACGTGCAGGTAGGCCATGCGATCGGCCTTGATGGGCAGGCTTGCGGACTCGCCGCGCGCGAGATCGGCGGTCAACAGCCGCGCGTCCTGGTGCCAGTGGAGCCCGGTGTCCGCCGGATGGCCGGATACCAGGACCTGGAAACGGCCGCGCCGGCCGCCCGCGGGCGGGGTGAACTGTTCATACTCGGGCGCATAGGCGCGGCGGTCGGGGTGCACCCACATCTGAAAAAGATGCACGGGCGCGTCGCGCGAGGCGTTGTGCTCGCTATGGACCACGCCCGTGCCAGCGCTCATGCGCTGCACATCCCCGGCCTTGATCACCGATCCGTTGCCCATGCTGTCTTCGTGACGCAGGGCGCCAGCCAGGACATAGGTGACGATCTCCATGTCCCGGTGGGGGTGAGCGGCGAATCCTCCGCCCCCGCGGATCACGTCCTCGTTGATGACCCGCAGATCCCCGAAGCCTTGCTGCTCGGGGTCATAGTAGTCAGCGAACGAGAACGTGTGATGGCTCGTGAGCCATCCATGCTCGGCATGGCCGCGGCAGGCGGCGCGTCGGACCTGGATCACCCCGTGGTCTGCAGGCGCGCGGCCAGACGCGCGACGTGCTCGCCCTGAAAGCGCGCGATCGACAGTTCGTTGTCGCTCGGCATGCGGCTGCCATCGCCGCCTGCAAGCGTGGACGCCCCATAGGGGGTGCCGCCGGTAATTTCATCCATGCGCGTGAGTCCGGCGCACGAGTAGGGGACCCCGACGATGACCATGCCATGGTGGAGGAGCGTGGTATGGAAGGAGGTCACGGTCGTCTCCTGGCCGCCATGCTGCGTGCCGGTGCTGACAAATACGCTTCCGATCTTGCCGACGAGCTTGCCGGCGCTCCACAGCGAGCCCGTGCTATCCAGGAAACTGCGCATCTGCGCGCACATGTTGCCAAAACGCGTGGGCGTGCCAAACACGATGGCGTCGTAATGCTCGAGATCCGCGGGCTTGGCGATGGGTGCCGCCTGCGTGGTCTTGGCATGCATGGCCGCGAGCGTCTCGGATGGCAGCAGCTCGGGTACGCGCTTGATGTCGACAGTGGTGCCGGCGACCCCACGCGCCCCTTCGGCGATGGCCTCGGCCATGCGCTCCACATGTCCCCAGGTGCTGTAGTACAAAACAAGGATACGGCTCATGCAACCCTCCTATCAGAAAACGCGTTATGATGGTGCTGGTGGTACTCTAACCGTACTTTGTTATCTTTGGGAAGTAGGTATTTAAAAGTAACTATGGAGACGTCCTCAGCCTGTCCAGTCGATGCGGTCCTGAAGCTCCTCGCGGGGCCATGGACGACGCACGTCTTATGGGCGCTGCAGACCCAGGGTGCATTGCGTTTTGGGGCCTTAAAGCGCGCCATCCCCGGGGTCTCGAGCCGGCTCTTGACCGAGCGTCTGCGGCGGCTAGCGGGTGCGGGGTTCGTGGCGCGCGAGATGGTGCCGAGCGTGCCGCCGCAGGTGACGTACCGCCTGACGGAGCGCGGCCGCAGGCTCGGAGAGGTCCTCGCGCAGCTGCAGCCTATTATGAACGAATGGGAGACACAATCGACAGAAGGGGTCGAGGCGTCTCAGGGGTCGTCATGAAGGCGTGGGCGGCAAGTGGCCTTGCCGGCGGTGGCCCGCGCGGGGCCTCATGAGCGACGTCCTGGCGGCCATCCTGGGCGCGCTTGCCGGCGGCGCTGCGGGTGCCGTGCTGTGGGCGCGGGAACGCCGCCGCAAGCTCCGCGCGGGCGCGGAACTGCAAGAGACCCGGCAGGCGCTGGCGGCGCTCCAAATCGAGCATATGAAGCTCACGGAGCGCACGCGCTACGAGGAGCAGATCCACAACGAACGCTTGGCGTCCTTGCGCGATGCCCAAAAGACCGTGGGCGAGATGTTCAAGGGCCTGTCGCAGGAGGCCTTGCAACGCAATAACGAGCTGTTCCTGGGGCTTGCCAAGGAGCGCTTGGCGAACCTCACCCAGGGCGCGAGCGCCGAGCTCGCGGCCCGCGAGCAGGCCATCGCGCATCTCGTGGGGCCTGTGGTGGAGCGCCTCAATCGCGTCGATGCCCTGCTTGGGCAACTGGAGGTCAAGCGCGAAAGCGCTTATCAGTCGCTCACGGATCAAGTCAAGGCCTTGATCGAGAGCCACCTGCCAAGACTCCACCGCGAGACCGCAAACCTCGTGAAGGCCTTGCGCGAGCCGGCGGCGCGCGGACGCTGGGGCGAGCTGCAATTGCGGCGTGTCGTGGAAATGGCCGGCATGCTCGATCATTGCGATTTTATTGAACAGGCGCAGAGGACCGGAGACGAGGGGCGCATCCTGCGTCCCGACCTGCTGGTGAGGTTGCCCGGTGGGCGGCACGTGGTCGTCGACGCCAAGACCCCGGTCGATGCCTATCTTAACGCCGTGGAGGCCGATGACGAGGCGGTGCGCGTCTCATCCCTGAAGCGTCACGCCGCTCAGGTCCGCACGCATCTCAATCAACTGGCGAAAAAGGCCTATTGGGAGCAGTTCCCGCGGGCCCCGGAGTTCGTGGTCATGTTCGTGCCGGGCGAGGTGTTTTTCAGTGCCGCCCTGCGCGAAGACCCGTCGCTGATCGAGAGCGGCGTCGACCAGAAGGTGATCCCGGCAAGCCCCACCACCCTGATCGCGCTGTTACGCGCCGTGTCCTATGGCTGGCAACAGGATGCCATTGCGCGCAACGCCGAGGAGATCGCCGCGCTCGGCCGTGAGCTCTACAAGCGCGTGGCGTTGCTCGGCCGGGGCTGGTCGGATACCGGCGCGAAACTCGCGGCCGCGGTGCAGGCCTATAACAAGACCGTCGGCACGTTGGAGGCCAGGGTCCTGCCGCAGGCCCGGCGTTTCCGTGACCTGCGCGCCGCTGACGAGGAGGAGATCTCCGCGCTCGATGTGGTGCCCGAGGAGCCGCGCCCGCTATCGGCACCGGAGCTCGCCGGGCCCGCAAGCACGGACGAATGAGGACGGTGGTCGCGGCCGGTGTGGCGCAAGCGCGGGCATGCGACCGCATGCGTACGGACGCCTTCAGGCACCGGGATTCTGGATAACTCGGGAGTGCCGCAAGATATCCTTGGCGAAAATCGGCCGGCGCGCGCTTAAAGGGCGGGGCGCGGGGCCTACCACACAGTTAGAGTGACGGCCTGCGGGCGGTTTACAGGAAGGCCTCAAGGTTGCGCGGTATCGGACATGATTGGGGGCCATAACCTCGCCCCGCCCTTTGGGCATCGCCGCACGGAGAATAACCGCAAGAGGGGGCAACGTGACGCGCCAGGGGCTTTGCGTGTAGACTGCGCGGCTTTATCTCCGCAAATCCCGATTCAGTTCGGTAGGACTCTCGTGCTCTCCACTACGCAACTCACCATGCAGTTCGGGGCCGCGCCGCTCTTTGAGGGCGTGTCGGTGAAATTCAGCGCCGGCAACCGTTACGGCCTGATCGGCGCCAACGGCTCCGGCAAATCGACGTTTTTGAAGATACTGGGGCGGGACCTGGAGCCGAGTTCCGGCACGGTCGTCTGGGATGCCGACAAGCGCGTCGGCAAGCTCGGGCAGGATCAGTTCGCGTTCGAGTCGTACACGGTGCTCGATACCGTCATCATGGGCGATGCCGAGCTTTGGCGCTTGAAGTCCGAACGCGAGCGTCTTTACGGTTTACCCTCCCTGAGCGAGGAGGACGGCATGCGCGTGGCTGAGCTCGAGGCCGATTTCGCCGCCCGTGACGGTTATACCGCCGAGTCGCGCGCCGCGGGGCTCCTTACCGGACTCGGAGTACCGATTGCCCAACACAATGGCCCGATGAGCGCGGTGGCGCCGGGGTGGAAGCTGCGCGTGCTCTTGGCCCAGGCGCTGTTCCCCGATCCCGACATCCTGCTGCTCGACGAGCCGACCAACCATCTGGACATCCACACCATACGCTGGTTGGAGGAGCTGCTGGTGGCGCGCCGCAGCACCATGGTGATCATCTCTCACGATCGCCACTTCTTGAATCAGGTCTGCACGCATATCGCCGACCTTGATTACGGGGAGGTGCGGATCTTTCCCGGCAACTACGACGAGTACATGACCGCGGCCACCGAGGTGCGCGAACGGCGGCTCGCCGACAACGCCCGCAAGAAGGCCCAGATCGCTGAACTGCAGGCGTTCGTCAGTCGGTTTTCGGCCAATGCCTCCAAGGCTCGCCAGGCGACCTCGCGCGCCCGCCAGATCGAAAAGATCCAGCTCGACGAGATCAAGCCCTCGAGCCGCGTGAGCCCTTATATCCGCTTCGACATGGGCAAGAAGCTCTACCGGCAGGCCGTGGAGTTGCGTGCCCTGGCGCAGGGCTACGACGATCTGCTGTGGCAGGGGCTCGATATGTATGTGGGGGCCGGGGCGCGCATCGGGGTGATCGGCGCCAACGGCGCCGGCAAGACCACGCTCTTGCGGACGCTTGCTGGGGAACTTGCGCCGCGCATGGGCGAGGTCCAGTGGGCCGAAGGCGCGCGCGTGGGATATTGCGCGCAGGATCATGGCGAGGCGTTTGCCGAGGACCTCACGCTGCTTACATGGATGAGCCAGTGGGCGCAGCCGACCCATGACGAGCAGGCCATCCGCGCGGTGCTCGGGCGCCTGCTGTTTTCACGCGAGGAGAGCGACAAGTCGGTGCGCGTGTTGTCGGGCGGTGAGCGTGCGCGCATGATCTTTGGAAAGCTCATGCTCATGTCGCCCAACGTACTGATACTAGACGAGCCCACCAATCATCTGGATATGGAATCGATCGAGGCATTGAATCTGGCGCTCGTCCACTACCCCGGAACGCTGATCTTTGCCAGCCACGATCGCGAGTTCGTGTCGTCGCTGGCCACCGAGATCCTGGAGCTCGACGGCGGACAGGTGACGGTCTTCGGCGGCGGCTATGAGGACTATCTGAAGGCCCGCGGCGCGGGGGCGGCATCACGCTCGGGCACATCCTGAGACGGGAGCGCGCGGTCGTGGCCGGCGAGCAGCGTGGGCAGGTCGACGACGCGTAGCCCACGCGCCTGTAGGCCCCGGAGGAGGGTCGGCAGGACCGTCTCCAGGACCGGCCGCCCGGCCGCATCGCGGGCATTGCGGCCATCGTGCAGCAATATCACGGCGCCAGGCATGAGGGCCCGCGACAATCGTCGTGCGATGCGCGCGGGCGCCGGGTCGAGGGTGTCGAAGGCGCGGTGCGACCACGCGGCATAGCGCAGGGCGCGTTCTGCGAGCAGCGGCGCAAGCCAGGGATTGCGGAACCCGACCGGTGCGCGAAAGCACGAAGGCGCCTGGCCGCTCAAATCGGCGAGCAGGTCTTGAGTCTCATCGATCTCGTGCGCGAGGCGCCGCGAACCAAAGAGCGCGAAGCGGGGGCTATGGTCCCAGCTATGGTTTTCGATACTATGGCCGGCGCCCGCCGCGGCGCGCACGAGTTGCGGTGCCTGGCGTGCCCGGCGGCCGATACAAAAGAAGCTGGCGCGGGCGTCATGCTCGGCGAGCAGCGCGAGGATGCGCGGAGTCATGGCCTCGTCTGGTCCATCATCGAAGGTCAGCGCGACCTCGGGCTTTGTGGTGGCGACGCGGGTGATGACGGGCCCAAGGAACCGGCAGCGCGGGCACAGGCAGGCCGCCGTCAACGCCGCCTGGCTCGCGGCGATGGCCGCCAAGGCCGGGACCGGGGCCACGGCATGACCGGCGGCCCCGGCGGCCAGCAGTCCGTCGAGGGCGTTGACGGCCTGAAAGACATGACGGGCATCGAGGCGTGGCATTACGGGCCCCCTGACTCGCGCCGCTCGCGGTGGGAATGCCTGGGCCCTGGCGTGCGTGGCGAGGGGAGACCGGGGCCTATGTCCCTCAAGGGAGAAGTCTGATGCATAAGGGCAAGCCGGTTTACCGTCGTCCAGGGCAAGCCGCGGTCCTGATATCCCTAGGGCGCATGGCCAGGGCTTCCGAGGCGGGGCGGGCATGGACGGGGGCTTGGCATGGCACCGACGCTACACGGATTCGCAAGAGGCGGCAAGGAACGGCGGTCATGGCGGCGAGCGGCGATGGGCAAAAAGACCTGGGCGCGGGGGTTGCCGGCGCGGGCCTTCGGGGGCGGTGTTGAACGCATGAGAATTTCGTATTATCCGGCAGACCGGCGCGTGGAGCTCGAGGGGCGGGACGATATCCTCGGGGTCGTGGGTTATGGCGTCACGACGGCATGGCAAGGGCGCGCGCCCTATGTGGCCACGGCCCTGGTCCCCACGGGGCCCCCGGTTTATGAAGTGATCGCGGGCGGCCCGGCGGTATCGGCGCTGCGCGACGGCGTGCGCTATGCGTACGACGATGAATGGCTGTTCGCGGCGGTTACGCTCGGCGCCGGCGGGTCGATAGCGTCGGTCGCGGCCGAGGCCTATGGCAGCATCCTGCGTGTCGCCGAGGATGAGGGCTACGGATACCTGATCCGCGCGTGGCAGTACTTCCCGGACATCCACGCCGCAGACGAGGGGCTCGAGCGATACCGGCAGTTCAACCGGGGCCGCCACCAGGCCCTGGAGGGTTATCTGGCGCGCGGCGGCTTGCGCCCGGCGGCGACCTGCATCGGCACGCGTGCGGGCGATCTGACGCTGCATGTGCTGGCGCGGCGTACGCCAGGCATCGCCATCGAGAACCCGCGACAGGTCTGCGCCTACCGTTATCCCGACACCTATGGCCCGCGCCCCCCGGATTTCGTGCGCGCCATGAAGGTGGCAGGCGGCCCCCGCGAGTGGTTGTGGATATCGGGTACCGCGGCGATCGTCGGCCATGAGAGCCAGGCCCCCGGGGACCTCGAGGCGCAGGCGCGCGAGACCTTCACCAATCTCGATGCCGTGGTGGCGTGCGCGGGCCTCGGGGCCCAGCCCCGGGTACTGGCCGCGAAGGTCTATGTGCGCGGCCAGGGTGCTGTCCTGCCGCCGTGGCCAGGATCGTGGAGGAGCGCGCCGACCTTGATCTTGCGCGGGGATATCTGCCGCGCCGAGCTGGCGCTAGAGATCGAGGCCGTGGTCGTGGGTGGTCCTCAAAATGAGGCACAATAAAGGCCGGGTCTAGATGCCGGCCGATTACGATGGCGGCCCCATGGGAGCGGAGATGGGAGCGGTATGTGCGGGTCGGCAGGGCACGTCATGGGGCGTGTGCCTAGGATGCATGGTCCTGGGGGTGTTTGCGATCGGCGCGCAAGCGGCTCAGGCCGCGCACTACCGGGGCGGTCTGGGGCTTGCGCTCTTCCTGGCGCCCGCCTACCCGGGTTCCGACAGCGA
>JAKBUS010000048.1 GCA_021841585.1 Pseudomonadota bacterium
CCGATCTGTCATCCGTAATCACGAGGACAGGTGATGGACCACCGAATCCCCTAAGGCCACCGTGCGGCCCCAGGGTCTTCGGCGGCCCCTGCCGTACTTAGGGCTTGTGGTAGGAAACGATGCGCTCGACCTCGTTGCGCGAGCCGAGGATGACCGGCACACGCTGATGCAGACCGTTTGGCTGAATGTCCATGATGCGTTCGCGGCCGGTGGAGCTCAAGCCCCCGGCCTGTTCGACGATGAACGACATGGGGTTGGCCTCATACATGAGGCGCAGCTTGCCGGCCTTCTTCGGGTCCTTGGTGTCCTTTGGGTACATGAAGATCCCGCCACGGATGAGGATGCGGTGCACCTCGGCGACCATGGAGGCCACCCAGCGCATGTTGAAGTTCTCGCCGCGCGGCCCTTCCTTGCCTTGCAGGCACTCTTGCACATAGCGCTGCACCGGCTCCTCCCAGAAGCGTTCGTTGGAGGCGTTGATGGCGAACTCGCGGGTATCGGGGGTGATGCGCACGTCGCGGTGCGTAAGCAGGAATTCGCCGACGTCACGGTCCAGGGTAAAGCCGTTCACCCCTTGGCCGGTGGTGAGCATGATCATGGTCGAGGGCCCATAAAGGGCGTAGCCGGCCGCCACCTGCTTCGTGCCAGGCTGCAGGAAATCGGCGGCGGTGGGCTCGCTCACGCCGTCTGGGCAGCGCAGGATCGAGAAGATGGTTCCGACCGATATGTTGACGTCGATGTTCGAGGAGCCGTCCAGGGGATCGAACACCAGGAGGTACTTGCCACGCGGGAAGCGGCTCGGTATCGGAAAGATGTCTTCCATCTCTTCCGAGGCCATGGCCGCGAGATGCCCGGCCCATTCATTCGAGCGCAGCATGACGTCGTTGGTGATGACATCGAGCTTCTTCTGGGTCTCGCCCTGGATATTTTCGCTGCCGGCGGAGCCCAGAACGCCCATGAGGTCGCCCTTGTTGACGGCATTCGAAATGACCTTGATGGCGGTCACGATGTCGTTCAAAAGCGATGTGAAATCACCGGTTGCGCCTACCACGCGGCGTTGCTCTTCGATGATGAATTGGGTAAGCGTAGTGCCTGTATGCATGTAAACGATCCTTGGAAGATGACAAGACGGTGCGACGGGGATAAACCCCGCGCCCCGGGGGAGTTAAAGCCCGGGAACCGGACATTATACATTGATCCTGTGGATTTTTGCCCCCTGCGGTGACGGGCGGGCGTAATCGGGTCCACGATCAAGGATGGCCGCCAATTACCCATACAATTACCCGTACCGACACGCCTTAGGGTTGCGTCCTGCCAAGCCGCGCCGCCGCTTGCCGTCACGCCGGCTGCGACTCGCTGGCGGCCGATGCCCCGAGCGGGCGGCGCAGGGCGAGCGCGGTGGCCGCGCTGCGGGTCTCGACCCCCATCTTCAGAAAGATGTGCTCGAGATGCTTGTTCACGGTCCGGGGGGACATGCCGAGGATGTCGGCGATGTCGGCGTTGGTCTTGCCATAGGCGAGCCACACGAGCACCCAGGCCTCGCGATCGCTCAATGCGAAGTCCCGCGCCAGGACCCGCTGCGCGTGCGCCGGGTCCTCCTCGCGCATGAGCAAAAGGGCGGTACGGCCGCTGCGCCCAAGCCAGCTTACGTAAAGCGCGCGCTCCCCGCGGCGGCGCAGGAGCGGGGTGCTAACGCGCCCCGGTTCGCCGAGGGCTTGGAGCCAGCCGGCGAGATCGGGGCCTGTGATGTCGTAGCCGGCGAGCCATGCGCGCGCCTCGGCGGTGGCGCACACGAGGGCGCCATCCACGTCGACTGCGATCGGCAGCTGGCCGCAGCGCACGAGCGCCGCGCGCGCGAGCGCGAGCGAGCGCGAGGCCCCGAGATGGGCGGCGATACGCGCCTTCACGACCTCCGGATGGGCGGGTTTGGTGACATAGTCGACCGCGCCCAGGCTCAGCCCCTGGACGATCTGCTCGGGTTCACCAAGAGCGGTCATGAAGATCACAGGGATCGATTCGTAGGCGGGCGTGGCCTTCAGGCGCCGGCAGGTGTCGAACCCGTCTAGCACCGGCATCAGGGCGTCGAGCAAGATGAGGTCGGGGCGCGCGAGCGCGAGCCGGTCGAGGGCCTCCTGGCCATCCGTGGCCACCAGCACGCGGTAGCCTGCGGCCGACAGGGCGTCGGTGAGAAACGCGAGATTCGGGACATGGTCGTCGACGACCAGGATGGTGGCATCAGCGGACGTCATGGATGAGGGTCTCCAGGTAGGTGGTGATCTCGCGCATGCGAAAGTCGCTGGCGAGTGTCAGCAGGCGGTCGGCGAACGGCCGGTAGCGGGGGTCGCGCGCGATGAGTGCCTCGAGGTGTCCGGTGACGCCCTTGACGTGGCCCTGACGCGCCTGCTCCATGAGGGTCGCTACATCATGGGGGCCTGGCGTCACCATCGGCGCCGCATCGCCTAAGCGTGCTGGGGCCGTAGGTGCCGGGGATGGGGCCGGTGGCGGGATGGCGCGGGCCCTGTCGGGCCTTGCCGTGGCCGGACGTGAGGGGCCATAGAGGCGCACCCGGAAGGTCGCGCCGCGCGCGCTGCTCTCCACGTGGATGTCGCCACCCATCATCTCTACCAGCATCTTGGTGATGGTAAGGCCAAGCCCGCAACCGCCCGGGCCCGTCGCCGTGCCTGGCCCGCGAAAGAACGGCTGGAAGATCGCGCCCATGGCCTCGGCGGTAAGCCCGGGCCCGCTGTCGGCCACCGCCACATGCAGGAGCTGGTGGCGATAACGGGCGCGCACGGTCACGCCGCCCGTGGTGGTGAACTTCAGGGCATTGGCGATGAGGTTGAAGAGGATTTGCCGCAGGCGTCGTTCATCGCCATGGATCACATCCGGCAGGGGTCCGTCGAGGGCGAGGGTGAGGGTAAGCCCGCGACGATCGGCCTCGGCCCGGAAGGTATCGAGCACCCCAGTGAGCAACTTGGCGATGGCCACGTCGCGGCGCTCGAGAGTCACGCGTCCCGATTCGATGCGTGCGACATCGAGGATATCTTCGATGAGTTGGCGCAGGTGCGTACCGCTGCTGTGCATGATGGCAAGCGCGCGCTGCTCGGTGGGCATGAGCCCCGAGTCTTGGCGGAGGATCTCGATGTAGCCAAGCAGGCTGTTAAGGGGTGTGCGCAGTTCATGGCTCATGTGCGAGATGAAGCGCTGCTTGGCGCGGTTGGCCTCGTCTAGGGCGTGGTAGGCGGCCTTGAGGCGTTCGTGCGTGGCGGCGTGTCCGGCGATCTCCTGCTCGAGCAGGGCGTTGTGGCGCTGGCTCTCGTCTTCGGCGCGCCCACGGCCCTCGAGGGTCAATATCCACCACCACGATCCCAGCCCGAGGGCCACGGCAAACGCCGCGAAGGTCTTGACGGCGAATGCCGCGAGCGCCGGCCTAAGGCCCCCGGCCGATAGCTGTTCCTGATAGAAAAGCGTGCCCAGGATGGCCGCCGCCACCGAAAGCGCGCCCGCGTAGGCAATCAAAAAACGCGCAAGGCGCGCGCCGAAGCCGTAGGCGGTGATCCCCGGAAAGAGCGGCGCAAGCCGCGCCGCCAGCGGCCCACGGGCGTGTCCGTGGGGTTTGCAGGCGTCATGGCAGCGCGACTCGAGCGTGCAGCACAGCGAGCAGATCGCGCCGTCATAGGAGGGGCATGCGGCCATGTCTTCGGGGGCAAAGGCCGTCTCGCACAGCACGCACGCGCCGGCGGTCGCTTGCGCCGGGCGCGCGCGGTAGTAGCGGCCACCGGTCAGGGCGCTGATGACAGGCGACAACACGAACGCCGCCGCCAGCGCCAGCGCCGGCGAGAACGCGCGAGCGAGCGCCCCCCAGGCGCCGCTGTAGGCCGCAAGCCCCAAAAGCGCCCCGCCCACGGTCGCCCCCACGCCCACCGGATTGATGTCATAGAGATAGGCGCGGCGGAACTCGACGCCCGCGGGGCTCAAGCCGAGCGGCTTATTGATGACGAGGTCCGCGACCAATGCCCCGATCCAGGCGGCCACGAAGCCCGCGAACAGATCGAGCACATGCACCAGGGCCGCGAACACGCGCAGCTCCATGAGCAAGAGCGCGATCAGGACATTGAATATGAGCCACACCACGCGTCCGGGATGGGCATGGGTCAGGCGCGAGAAGAAGTTCGACCACGCAAGCGACCCGGCATAGGCGTTGGTGACGTTGATCTTGAGCTGCGACAGGATCACGAACGCGACGGCGGCGGCGAGCGCCAGCGCCCCCGGGCCGAAGGCCGCACGGTAGGCGGTGAGATACATGGCGGTGGGCCGGTCGGCCATGGCCGGGTCGACGCCCCGGTGAATGAGCCAGAACGCCAGCAGCGCGCCGGCCAGCTGCTTTAGCATGCCGGGCACGATCCAGCCGGCACCGGTGGCCACCACCGTCGCCCACCACGCACGCCGATGGCCAGGTCGCGGCGCCGGCATGAAGCGCAGATAGTCGGCCTGTTCGCCGATCTGGGCCATGAGCGACAGGCACACGCTCACGCCGGCCCCAAAGAAGAGCGGGGTAAATCCCTGGGCGTTAACGCGGCCGCCATAGTGCGTGAAGGCCGCGAGCATGCGTGTATCGTGCAGCACGAATACCAGGGGGATCGCCATCAAGATCAGCCACACGGGTTGGGTATAGGCCTGCAGGCGGCTTATGGCGCTGATGCCGTGGGTCACGAACGGGATGACGAAGAGCGCGCTGACCACCGCCGCATAACTAAAAGGCAGGCCGAATGCCATGCGCAGCGCGAACGCCATGATGCTCGCCTCAAGCGCAAAGAAGATGAACGTAAACGAGGCATAGATGAGCGAGGTGACCGTCGAGCCTAAGTAGCCAAAGCCCGCGCCGCGGGTCAAAAGATCGATATCGACGTTATAGCGCGCGCAGTAATAGGCGATGGGCAACCCGCTCACGAAGATCAAAAGGCCGCTTGCCAAAATCGCCCATAGGGCGTTCACGAAGCCGTAATGGATGACGAGCGCCCCGCCTATGGCCTCGAGCACCAGAAATGAGACGGCGCCGAAGGCCGTGTTGCCCACCTCGAAGGCCGACCATTTGCGAAAGCTCGCCGGCGCATAGCGCAGCGCGTAGTCCTCGAGGGTCTCGTTGGCCGCCCAGGTGTTGTAGTCGCGGCGGGTCTTGACGAGGCGCAGCGGGATGCCCTGGTCCATATGGATCCTCTTTAAAGTCGTGGCGCGACGCTCCATCCGCGGGTGGGCCGTCGACCGAAAAGGCGTGGCCCGCCGGTACCCTGCACGCCGCATGCCAGCCATCTGGCGGCGTCAGTGCCTTAAGGGGCGCCGCCCGCGGTCTTGAGGGGGCGCTGTTTTGGTGCACCCGCACCAGTGTGTGCCGTACGTCATCCAACGTATTTCGGGGTTTGGCCAATTGTCATTCAATGGCCCCACGAGATCCCATATACGGAGGAACCCCATGATCGAGACCCTCATCCACGTCGACTTGAGCCGCGCGCCACACGAACAGGATGGCGTGATCCACAACCGCTGGCATCCCGACCTGCCGATGGTCGCCAAGGTCAAGCCCGGCGACAGCTTTCGTGTCGAGTGCCTTGACTGGACGGGCGGTCAGATCGGCAACAACGATCACGCCCGCGACATCCGCGATGTCGATCTCACGCGCGTCCACTATCTGAGCGGGCCGATCGCCGTCGACGGCGCCGAGCCCGGCGATCTGCTCGTGGTCGACATCCTGGACGTGGGCGTGATCCAGGGGCAGGCGTGGGGCTTTACCGGGCTTTTCGCGCGCGAGAACGGTGGGGGCTTCCTGGTCGATCATTATCCCGAGGCGCGCAAGGCCTGCTGGGACTTCAACGGCATCTATACGCGTTCGCGGCACATCCCGGGCGTGGAGTTCGCCGGCATCATGCACCCGGGATTGATCGGCTGCCTGCCGTCGCCGGAGCTCCTGAAGACCTGGAATACGCGCGAGGCCGCGCTCGTGGCCCAGGATCCGCAACGCGTGCCGCCGCTCGCGCTCTTGCCGAACGCGCAGTCGGCGCTCATGGGGCGCATGCACCCGGAGGCCGCGAAGCGGGCGGCCACGGAGGCGGCGCGCACGATCCCGCCGCGCGAGCACGGCGGCAACTGCGACATCAAGAACCTCACCAAGGGGTCGAAGGTGTACTTCCCGGTGTATGTGCCGGGCGCGGGCCTGTCCATGGGTGACATCCATTTTTCGCAGGGCGACGGCGAGATTACCTTTTGCGGGGCGATCGAGATGGCGGGCTATCTCGACCTGCGCGTGGGGCTCATCAAGGGCGGCATGAAGAAGTATGCCGTCACCAACCCGATCTTCAAGCCAAGCCCGCTCGAACCACGCTATCGCGATTACCTCATCTTCGAGGGCATATCGGTCGACGAGGGCGGCGGCCAGCATTATCTCGATGCGCACGTGGCCTACCGTCGGGCGTGCCTGAATGCCATCGAGTATCTGAAGAATTTCGGGTACTCGGGTGAGCAGGCCTACGCGATCCTCGGTACCGCCCCGGTGGAGGGGCATATAAGCGGCATCGTCGATATCCCCAATGCCTGCGCGACCTTGTGGTTGCCCACCGAGATCTTCGATTTCGACATCAAGCCCGCGGCCTCGGGCCCGTGCCCGCAGGTCACGGGCGCAGGCGCGCTGGCAAGACCCTGAGGACGGACCCATGCCACTCTACGACTATCGTTGTCCGGCCTGTGGGGCCTTCGAGGCGTATGCGGCCATGGCCGCGCGTGCGCATCCCAGACCGTGCCCGCGCTGTGCCCAAGGATCGCCGCGCCTACCCTCGGGCGCGCACATTGCGCGCACCGATCTTGCGCCATGGGCGCGTGAGGAGCGTTGCCGTCACGAGCCTTTAACCCACACCCACAAGACCCCCACGCCCCGCGCGGGCGCCGCTCGCGGCCGCCCGTGGATGCTGGGTCATTGATCGCTTCATCACTCGAGAGGACCACCATGGCCACCGTCAATCCTTCGTTAACACCGTCCCGGCGTCGTTACGGAAAGCTCGTCAACAACCCCATGCTCGAGGACTATTCGTTGCGTTATGCCCCGCGCGCGTTCCGGCGCTGGTCCGAATATTCGGTGGCCACCGCCGCCCTGGGCGGCATCTCCTACCTCGCAGATCAGGCGATCGGCGGATCGATCACCATCGGCTATGGGTTTAGCAATGCCGTGTGGGCCATCCTGGCGGCCGCGCTCGTGATCTTCCTGACGGGCATTCCGATCGCCTATCACTCCGCGAAGTACAATATCGACATGGATCTGCTCACCCGCGGCGCGGGCTTTGGCTATCTCGGATCGACCTTGACGTCGCTCATCTATGCCTCGTTTACGTTCATCTTTTTTGCCCTCGAAGGCTCGATCATGGCGCAGGCCTTCGCCTTGTACTTTGGCCTGCCGTTACCCATCGGCTATGCCGTGGCCTCGCTTTTGATCATCCCGCTCGTGGTGTTTGGCATGACCTTGCTATCAAAGCTCCAGGTGTGGACGCAGCCGGTGTGGCTTGCGCTCATGATCCTGCCGCTGTTCGCGGTCCTTACCCGCGACCCCGGGGCGGTGGCGCAGTGGACGAACTTTGCCGGCCATTCGGCAAGCGGCGCGGGCTTCAACCCCTTGCTGTTTGGCACGGCTGCGGGCGTGGTGCTGTCGCTCATCGCCCAGATCGGCGAGCAGGTCGATTACCTGCGCTTCATGCCCGAGAAGACCGAGAAGAGCAAACGCCGCTGGTGGCTGGCGGTGATCCTGGCTGGCCCCGGCTGGGTGCTGCTCGGCGCCAGCAAGCAGCTCATGGGGTCGTTCTTTACCTCGGTGGCCTTTCATAACGGCACCGCGCTTGCCAAGGCCAATGAGCCGATCCAGATGTACGTGCACGGCTACCATGACCTGTTTGCCACAGGCGGCGTGGCGCTGGCCCTGGCGACGTTCTTTGTGATCCTCTCGCAGATCAAGATCAACGTCACCAACGCCTATTCGGGTTCGCTGTCGTGGTCGAACTTTTTCTCGCGCGTCATGCACGCCCATCCCGGGCGCGTCGTATGGATCTTCTTGAATGTCGGGATTTCGCTTACGCTGATGGAAATGGGGGTGTTTTCCTTCCTCCTCAAGGTGTTGGGATTTTATTCCAACGTCGCTATCGCCTGGATCGGTGCCGTGGTCGCCGATCTCGTGATCAACAAACCGATCCTGAAGCTGAGCCCATCGTATATCGAGTTCAAGCGCGCGCATCTCTACAACTTCAATCCCGTAGGCTTCGGCGCCATGATCATCGCCTCGGTGATCTCGATTGTGGCGTTCTTTGGGTTCTTGGGCCCCGTGGCGCAGGCGTTTTCGACGTTCCTGGCGCTTGGCATCGCGTTTGTGATGTCACCGATCCTGGCGATCATCACCAAGGGCAAGTACTACATCGCCCGCGCCCCGCACTATCATGCCGGCACCCATCACGACGCCGTCGAGTGCAGTGTGTGCGGCTATGAGTTCGAGAAGGAGGACATGGCCTGCTGCCCGCACAACAAGGGCGCGATCTGCTCTTTGTGCTGCAGCCTGGATACCGCCTGCAAGGATATGTGCAAGACCGCGATCGCCGGGGTGCCGGTGGCGACCGAGGCCTCGATATGTCGTTGAGGCGCTATAACGGCCGGGCCGCGATCCGGGCGGCGGAAACGGGACCCGCGCCTGGCCCCATGCCGCTTCGTCGATCGCCCCTGGGCCGTCGACGTATTTGATGGGGGAGGGGCCGCCCGTGCGAGGCCTTTAGCGACGGATCGCCAAGGATCGCACGGGGGGCTCGCAGGCGCGTTATGCCGCTCGCAAGACGCCGTCGGGGTGGCCGGCAGGCCCCCCTCTGGCACGCTGAAAGACGAGGGCCAGGATGCCGGTCCTAAAGCCCCTTCTTTCGGAGGCCTTTCTCGGCGGCGCCAAGCCCCATTACCAACCGTTACCATGGCACGCCACGCCCGGCAAGTCTCGCTTGCCGGGCTTTATTTCGCTCGCGCGGTCATGATTCCCGCAGTGAAGGTCTAAAGCGGCCAAGTCCGGCGCTTAAGGGGCGCTTGCGCGCGAAGGCGCGACCTGGGCGCCGTGTGTTGGGCGCGAACTTTGGGCTACCATGGGTGGAGTAGGGCCGCGCCATCATTGTCAGAGTGGCGGGCGCGGCGGTACCTCGGGGCGAGGGGCCCTGGTGCATGCAGCGAGGCCGGGGAGGCCCGATCACGCAAGGAGGTGTTTCATGGTTCGACTACCGCATCTTGTGGGCTACGCGGTCCTCGCGACGTGTTTTTTGACGCTGACCCCGGTCGCCGCCCACGCGCGCCTGCTTGCACCACGTCTGGACCCGGGCATCAGGGTGGTGGCCGCCACCGTCATGCCGGGCGCGGCATCGGGGGGCTACGGGGTGGCGCGCCTAGGCCCGACCGCCGGGGTGGCCGCCCCGCGCCTGACCGATGACTACGAAGAGGAACAGCACCGTTACGAAGAGGAACGCCGCTACCGGGAAGGCGACAGGGAGGAGGGTGATCAGCCGCGCTATTACACGCCGTTTTTTTACCGGGCCCCCGAGGGTGAACGCGGCGACCGGGGGAATTTCGGTGATCGGGGGGATTTCGGCGACCGCGGTAACTACGGTGATCGGGGGAACTATGGCGACCGCGGCAACTATGGCGACCGGGGTGACGGCGGGTTCGGCGACGAGCGCCGGTAAGGCGGGCCGGTGGCCCGCATATACCCGTGACTCGAGGCCCAAGGATATCGTCTAGGCGAGCCCCGCGGGGGGCGTTCGGTCTCGGCGCTTCAAGCCCCGTCCGGGCGCCGATGGTCGAGTTCGGGATTTGCCAGGGATTTTCGCCACCGCCCGTTAGCGCCAAAGCCGCCCTTGCGCGCGGCCTGGGGAGGCGCGTGGCCGGCCGGCCCCCGCCGGGCTTTTGAACGGGCGATGGAGACCTTAACTTCGCGGAGGTCTTCATTCCAGGAGGCGCGGCCGGCCCCTTTTCGGCTAAGTCGCGCCCCATGCCCCGCATCGACCCGCCCCTGGCAATCATCGAGCATGGCCTTAAATCCGCGCCGCGATAAATTTCGGGCATTGTCCTTGAACGTGTCGCAACTGCCTCATATACCGAAACAATTCCGAGCATCCCGAGATAAAACCTGATAAATACGCCACCCCCGTGCGGCGGGCGCGGCGTATCCGTGGGGGTGCCATTGCAGGGCCTCTGCGTCATCGGAGGGCCGGTCACGGGCTGCGGTCCACGCGCGCGGCGTCCCAGGGGCGCTTTTCTTCACCACGGGGACCATGGCGGCGCACGCGCGAATTATCACAGGATTCGTAGGGGATTTAGGCGTGCGAATGGGCGCGGACATCTGTCGTTTTGCGCCGCCTATCCGTTGGACGCATGCCGCGGCAATAGCATTCGTAAGCATAGTGAGCTAACGAATATTCCGGAATCGGGCACGGCCTTACTTGCAAAACTACTGAAAAAACATGGATCTCCCGATAACGCTTATCATGTGTTCTCGAAAGGCATGGGTGGCTATGGAGACTGCTATGGTGAAAAGATTCCACAATACCCATTGTGTTGGCAAAATAGATTCATCTATACTGCGCGCGCGCTCTTCGAGGCCGCAAACCGCCTGGGGACGGTTTTACCCGCGGATGGGTCCGGCTGTCGATCGGAGGGTGTTTTGATTTTCCGTGAAGGAATAAAGAGGACACAATGAATACATCAGTTCGCAAGGGCTTTCTTGGGGCCACGGCGCTGTTGCTGGGCGTTACCGTAGCAATCCCGGGCGTCGCTTTGGCGGGCATGAAGGTGGCAAGTCATAAGGCCGTCGCGCATAAGGTGGTGGCTCGCAAGGCCGTGGGTAATGCGCACATCAAGGCTATCCAGGAGGCCCTTGATAAGTCCGGCGCCCACCTCAAGGCCGATGGCTTTATGGGGCGGGAGACCGAGACTGCGCTGCGCATCTATCAAAAGAAGCACGGCCTGAAGATGACGGGTACCGCGGACGCGGCCACCCTGAAGCTGCTCAAGGTCAAGTAAGGCATGCGGGGGCCTCGGGCGCGGCTGGACCGGGCCCGGGGCCCTTTTTTGTTATGGGGCACGGGAGGCTTTAGGACGCCATGTGGCGCCAGGGGCGGCCGTTGCCAAGCGAGTACCGTCGGGTGGGCGTGGGGTATTCGTTTGACGCAGTCCCGATGCGTCCCTAGGACTCAACCACGTACTCCACGGCATGGTGGGCCTTGGGGTTACCCATGAGCAGCACCAGCGGCAGCAAGATGATAAATCCCCAGAAGACGAACACGAAGGCATCGAGCGTGCCACGCATGGCGGCATGTCGACCCAGCGTCTGGGCCAGGGTTTGCGCGGTGGCGGCGGTGACCGGGTGTCCATGCAGCGCGGTGGTGAGTGTCGGCGTGTAGGGATTGATGTGGCCACCCATCTGGTTCCACGCCACCTGGGTATATTCGCTTATGATCGTGGTGACGAGCGCAATGCCCACCGACCCCCCCAGGTTACGCATGAGATTGAATATCCCCGAGCCTTCGGCGGTTTCCTGCCTCGTGAGGCTGGAGAAGGCGATGGTGAAGAGCGGGATGGAGATAAAGCCGAGCCCAAGCCCGCGAATGAACCCCGGCCAGATCACCCACGCCATGCTGATATGGAGGTTGTAGAACAAGGTGAGGTAGGAGCCGTAGGCCCCGAGCGCGATGCCGGCTAGCGCCACCGCGCGCGGATTGACCTTGTGGCTCAGGAGTCGGCCGGCGAGTCCCATGGAGATCATCGCGCCGATGCCTTGGGGTGCCATGACGAGCCCCGCAGTCTTGGCCTCGTAGCCCATGTGCTCCTGCAGGTAAAAAGGCAGGATCACCATGACGCCGTACAACGCTAGGCCAAAGAGTCCTATCCCCATGCTGCCGAGCGCGAGCGCGGTGTTTTTCAAAAGTCGCAGGTTGACGATCGGCCGATCGACCGTGAGTGATCGCCAGACGAACAGAACGAGGCTTGCGGCCGCCACCACGGTTAGCGTCCTTATGGTTTGCGAGCTGAACCAATCGTCTTGATCGCCAAGGCTCAAGACCGCCTGGGTGCAGCCAAGGCCTATGGCCATGGCCAAAAAACCTTGCCAGTCGATCGGCCGCGGGCGTGCGCTTTGCCCACCCTCCGGGACGTGCCGGGCGAGCAGAAAAAGCGCCAAGAGGCCGATCGGGACATTCACGTAGAAACACCAGCGCCAAGAGGCATCGTCGGTGAGATAGCCGCCGAGGATGGGGCCCAGCACCGGTCCCAGCATGATGCCCATGCCGAGCGTGGCCATGGCCATGCCGCGACGCTCGGGCGGGTAGCTGGCCACCAGGACGGCTTGACCAACGGGCACCATGGACGCCCCGAGCAGCCCCTGCAGGAATCGCCAGATCACCATCTCCACAATGCTGTGGGACTGACCGGCCATGGCGGACGTGAACACGAAGCCCGCGACGCTGCCGAGCATGAGGCGCCGTTGCCCGAAGCGTTCGACGAGCAGGCCGGTCATGGGCGTGACCACGACCATGGCGAGCATATAGCTGGTCAGGATCCAGCTCACCTGGTCGACATTGGCGCGCAGTCCGCCCTGCATGTGAGGGAGCGCGACATTGACGATCGTGGTGTCGAGCACGTTCATGATGATGCTTGCCATGACCGCGAGGGTGATGGCAACCATGTTCGCGGGGGGGTGGGCGGGCGAGTCGCTAGACGCCAAGGGTGGGCCTCCTTCCTTGAAAACGGGCCGGAACAGGCGTGAACGGGCCAGCGGGCCATTTTACGATATTATCGTTGACCGTAAAGGGGGGTGGTTGGGGATTGACCGAAGGCGCCGTCATGTCGGGGCCGCCGCGAGCGTGGCGTGAGGGGCTGGTACGATGGGTAATGCCAGAGATATATGATGGAGTCTTGCGGGGCATATCTCTTCGTCACGCTCCCTGTGGCTTGCTCCCTCGGCTATGCTAACACTAATGGGGCGTTGCCCAAGACAAGAGGCTTGGTCGCGTACGCAAGTGGGGGAGTATGGGCAGACCGCGTGGACCCAAGGGGGCCTCGCAGGGACCGCGGAGCGCATGGCGCCAGCGTTTCATGGCGGTACCATATCGTTATGCCTTGATGGCGGCGTACTGGTTTGCGGTGGTGGCCACCGCGCTGTTTTCGGTTCTTTACGGATGGCATTCCTGGCGCCGCTACGAAAAGACCGGCATAAACCGGCTGATGCTCACCACCTCATTGATCGCGACCGCCACGCACGATGAGCTCGATCGCGAGGCCTCCGGTCTGCGGTTTCTTGCCCACCACCTGGCAGCGACCCATCCCCTGCGCCACCCGGCCTGGGCGCGCCGCTTATTGAGCGAGTATCAAAAGGTCTCGCCGGAGATCGCGAGTGCCGAGCTGATCGCGCCGAATGGACAGGTGATTGCCTCGACGGCCATACCCAAGGGACGGCCGCAGCCGAATTTTCGGCTGAATACGCGCATCTGGCCGGGCTTGCGGCGCGCGCTCATGCGCCCGGGCCTGCATATCTCTAGGCCGATCCACGGGCCGCTCGTCAGTCGCTGGGTGATCGGCTTTAGCGATACCGTCATGGGGCGCAAAGGACGCCCCCGCTTTCTCGTCACCACGCCCATCCGCTTTAATAATTTCGAGACCCTGTTCACGGGCCTGTCGCTGCCCCCCGGGCTTGCGGTCGGTATTCTGCGCGATAACGACTATATCGAGGCCCGGGCGCCGATCCCGCGCGGCAAGCTCGCTCAACTGCTCGACCGCTCGCAAACCGGGATCCTCGTCAGGACCCTCAAGCGGCACCCGCACGCCCTCGAGGGGGTGTTCAGCGGCTGGGTGAGCAGTGATCGCGAGTATCGCTACGGCGTGTTTGTGCGTATTACCAACTATCCCTTGATCGCGTTCGCGGATGTCCCGCGGGCGCTATGGGTGGCGCAGTGGTGGCATCGGCAGGCCGAGATCCCCTTGATCTTTCTTGTTGCGGCGCTCACTTTCAGCGGCTATGCCTATCGCCGCGTCCAGGCCCTCGCGGTACGCTGGGAGGCCGAGGCCGCGCGACGCGCAGACTTCCTGCAGAATCTCGCCACGCACGACCCGCTCACGGGCCTTTTGAATCGCAAGGGCCTGTATCTGGTCTTGCAGCGGGCGATGGCGCGCGCCAAGCGCGAGGGCCGGCTGCTTGTGGTGGGCTTTCTGGATATCGATGACTTCAAGGGTATCAATGACCGCTACGGCCACGCCGTCGGCGATGCGGTGTTGAAGACGCTTGCCAAGCGGCTGGAGAACGCGCTGCGTGGTACCGATCGCGTGGCGCGCCTGGGCGGCGACGAGTTCGTGCTCCTGATCGAGGGACTGCGGCGGAAGGCCGATTTCGCGCCCATCGTCGAGCACCTGCGGGCCGCGCTCGATCAGCCCTTTTTCGCGGATCCCCGCGAGATCGTCGTGCGAGTGAGTCTCGGGGTGGCGTTCTTCCCGCTCGACGCCATCGATGCCGAGCGTCTGATCGGCCGGGCCGACCGCGCCATGTATGTGGCCAAGGGGCGGGCCGTAGACGACGAGCAGGGATGGGTGCGGCTCTACAACCATGATATGCCGGCCGAACCCAATGCCGACAACGGCCAGGATAGTCAGGCCGACGAATAACAGTCGGCCGCGACCGTTCCCCGACGGGAGTGTCGCCCGCTAGAATAGGCGTTCGTCGCGCAGGGCACGCAGCCAGCGCTTCAAGGAGGCGCGATCGGCGATATCGGCGAGTTCCCTCTCCAGGGAGTCGGCCATGGCGCGCATCTCTTTGATCTCCGTGGCCAGCGTCTTCAGGGCATTCCGGGGGGTCAGCGACACGTCAGGGTCGATGGCAAACCGCATGCGGAAATCCGCCTCGGTGACCATGACCTCTCCTTCCAGGGCGTTAAGTTCGTGCCGCAGCGCCTTGGTATAAAGCTTCACGGCCTGTTGGTCCTCGCCAGCCCATGCCCCTTGCCCGGGATCGAGCTCACGGCGCAGCTCGAGCAGCGGCAGCAGCCGATCGTTTTCGTAGGCATGGTTGGCCCTTTGCATGAGCGCGGTCTTGTGGTCACGCTTATCCGGATCGGGCTCGCGATCCGGATGCAGGGCGCTCGCGAGTTTGCGATAAAGGGCGCGGATCGATTCGCGGATGCGGCGGTGCTCGGTCTCGGATGGCGCGTTCCAGGCCGGCGACACGTGCTCCCCATCGACATCCCCGCCCCGCTGCCAGGCGGCCCGGCGCAGGATCTCCTCGATCGGGGCCTCCGGGTCGATCCCGTAGGTCTCCTCGAAGGCCGCGGCGGCGGCCTTGCGGGCCTTTGCGGCATGCTCCTCGTAGTCGCCGCGCGCGCGGCGCTTGTAGAGTGCGCGCAGGTCCGGGTCGTCACCCTCTTCGAGCAGGGCGGCCGTGAGTTCCACGACCAGCATCTGTGCGCCGCGGCGCTCGGCCTGCGTGAGTCCCTCTTCGTCTAACGCCTCATCGAGGCGTCTGACAAAGCCGATGCGCAGCGTGCGGCATGTGGCGCGCAGGGGGAGGAGTTCATTCGTGAATGTTTTCTGATAAGGGGCCAGCACCGTGGCCCAGGCCTCGAGTGACTCGCGGGCCTCTTGAATCTTCTTCACAAGGCGATCGAAGGCCTTGTGGCCCTTCGGTAGGGGTGCGGGGTCGGGGCCAAACCCGGCCAGGGGCATCTGAAACTCGGACACGCGTGGTGCTCCTTGAGCGCAGGCCGCGCCGCTGTTCGCCGGCGCCTGATATTTGCAAGCGATCAGACCGCCCATGCGGTCGGGTCGCGGCATCGGGCATGGCTGCAACGCCCCCTTATGCTAAGGCATTTCGCCGCGCCGGTCACGGCCTGCAAGGTCGCGGCCGGCGGGTGGGTGTCGTGCCGCGTTTGTGCCCCCGGTGTCGCCGGCCCACGCATCCGACCGGGTCGTCAAGGGGCCGCAAATATGGCCCCCCCCAAGGCCCTGTCATGAAAAACAACGGCACGACCGGAGATGCCGCGCTCGCGTCGCCGCCGCCTATTGGGGCCGCCGGCTATTTTGTGTCCGTTTATCGAAATGACGGGTCGCCCCGCCACCCGCGTCTGTCGTAAGAGAGTGGCAGCCGAGACCTTCGGCAGGATGTATGGGGGTGGCCTCATCTGCGCCTAAGGCCTGGCGTGCAAGGCCAGCTGTGAGGCGCCGGTGATTGATCAAGGCGTGAGGGCGGCGCCTTACGGGTCCTGTCGTGCGGATTTGCGCAGGATGAGACCATAGTGGTAGGGCTCGAGCGGCACGACGAGATGGCGTTCGAAACCGGCGCCGGCGACGGCGTTCACGGTGGCCTCCGGGGACAGACGCAACTCGGTGCGTGGCCCGCGGGGCTTGCCGAGCACGAGGGTCTCCTCGCGCGGACGCGGATACCAGTTGATGATCACAAAACGGCCTTCGGGGGCCAGCACCGCGGCCACCGCGCGCGCCAGCGCCATTTTGTCCGGTACGCCATGGAAAGTATTGGCCATGAGCACGATATCAAACGGCCCAGGACACGAATGATGGATGGCCATGGCGTCGCCCAAGCGCCAGTCGCAGGGCAGATCGGCGTACGCGGCGCGCGCCTGGCCGAGCAGCGCCGGATCGAGATCCAGACCCACGGTGCGGCCCGACCCGACGCAACGCGCCAGCGCCGCGGTGAAGTAACCGTCACCGCACGCGAGATCGAGCACGGACATCCCAGAAGCCACCCCCAAGGCCCGCACCACGCCGTCCGGATCGGGCCAGAGCGCGCGCCACCAATCGATGTCCGGCATGCTGGTGGCGGGGAAGAAGGCGTCGGAAACGGCCGGCTGGGTCTCAGGGGATGGGTTGCTGGTCATGAGTCGTGGCCCGGTTCGAGGGGATCACCGCAATGATAGCTGTAAGGGCGCCAAAGGTCGCGTCTGGCCGAAAAGGTCTGGGGGGATCGAGACAAAGGCCGATGGTTTCGCCAGGGGGTCGCAAGCGGACACCTTGGCGTTGTGAGAAGCCGGGCTTCTTTAAGTCCAAGGGGGAAGGGCGCCCGCCCCGCGCGCGGGCGCCCGGGACGTCAAATGTCGATCGTCTGGCGGGCCTTCGGGTGAAGGACGGGTGCGGGCGCGTGTGGCGCGGCCGCAGCCGGCGCGACCTTGGGCCATTCGACCTGGATCGAAAGCGGCGGGAATGGGCCCATGAGGCCCGCAAGCGGCAGCAACGGTGCCTGAGGGCCCATCATGCGCTGCATTGCCGCCTGCAGCAGACGCTGTTGCGCCGCCATGTTCTGGAGCTCCACACCCACCCACGGGGGCAGGGCCGCGCCGGCCTTGCCGTTACTCGACCAAGTGACGATGGTCATACTGCCCGGGCCCTGCCAGCGCACGGTTTCGGTGCGCAGCAGGCCCCCGCCCGGGGTTCGGTAGACACGGACCTGCTGGAAGGGGGCACTTGTGACCGGCGCGGTCGCCGTCTGTGCGGCTGCCGGCCGGTGAGCCGGGAGTAGCGCCAGGGCCGCGGCTACGACCGCGGCCACACCGAGGGTGGTAATCGCCGTCCGATATTTCCCTTTCATATGCACAAACCCTCCTTAATTGAGATCGTTTACCGCCTCTGACCCCAGTCCATGGGGCTGGTTCCCGCCTGTTTCAAGGCCTTGGCAGCGGCCCGTCGCCCGGTCGGCCAAACGGCCGCCAGCGGAAGATGGAAGGTAAGGACGCCATAGACCTCTCCCTGACCTGCGTGCCTTCGTAGCTCTCGCGCCTCGATGTCCTCTGCCGGAGGCTCAATCACCGCGGCTGTGAGCAAGCGCTTTTCTGCTTGAGGGAGTTCCTTGCGCTCGTGAAGCGTGTCGCGCCCCTCTGGTCGCCATTATCTTTCAGCGGTTGACGCGCCGTAACGAGACCGGGGACCTGCCGTCTTCTGCCTCGTTTGTTTCAGACACGGTCTTCTCATCGCGCGGTTCCGGATGTGGCCGCTCATCGTCGCCACGCCCTGGAGGGACACGCCGAGATATGGGATCTTGGATACGCCTCCGGAGTATCCAGTCGCGATGCCGGTGGCGCGCGCAAGGGTGTGTGCAAAGGCCGTGACGCGGCCACGGCCGGATCTTCCCGTGCGGGAGGTGGGTGGCGGCGTGGCGGCGTTCGGACCTTCGGTCTCGGACGTGGGGGCGGTGTTGCCATGGCAAGGGGCCGCCCCCGGGTGGGGGCGGCGCAATGTCGAGCGCCGGGCGCGCCCCTGGACCGGGCTTACGCGATGAGGTGTCGGCGGGGGCGTGCCTGGGGGATGGACTAAGGTTCGGGCTCCTGGGC
>JAKBUS010000049.1 GCA_021841585.1 Pseudomonadota bacterium
CCAGGGCCATGCGCCGCATGAGTGTGCGCACATCGTGCCGGCCCACGTGGATACCTTCGCGCAAAAGCTCACAGCGCAGCGTCCGGGCGCCCATGAAGGGGGCTCCAGGTGGAGCGGATCGAGCCTGCGCATGAGCGAAAGATCGGCGTCGCTTGCAGATCTTGGCAGGTAGTACACCGTCTTGCGGCTGATACCAAGCAGCCGGACCTGGCAGGTGATGGGCTGTTCATGTTTACGCTCGATCATCGCTTTGCGCTCAGCAATCCCGCTTTGGTGAGCGCGCGCCCCAAGACATGATGGCTTGCGCTTTCTGCGGGCGGCCTGCCTCCGGTATCGTGGATTGGCGAAATCTTACCGATCGGCGTTGACCGTCAAGCCGCACTTTTTCTGGTATTGCTGCGCATCCATGGACAAGCTAAAGTCGAGGGTAAGGACGGAAACCGCATCGACCTATACCCATGACCGGGCGGACTGCTTATGGGTCGTGTCCGGGTGAAATCGGAAGATTCTCCACAAACTAACCGACATGACGACAAAGACATCCGGCTTATCGACCCTCTATTGGCTGATCGGTATAACTCCAATTACAGCCGCCATCATCTATTCGGCGTTTCGGCTCTTTGGGATTGATATCGGCATACGCGGCGTGCTGCTGATGGTGATCCTGTTGCTTGCCATCAAAATCGCCCTGTGGTTCATTCTTCGCATATTTTACCTGCGAACACGCGGCGACGACGATTACGGTTGAATGGTGATGCATTCATCGTCGCCATACGTGAGTAGGCGCAAACCGCGTCCTGTCATCAATGGATGTGATCGTGAGCACCGAGATGCGTCAGGCAGTACTCGTGGTAGCCAGCACATTTCGAGCAAAAACGGAACTCAAGACGCGGATCGTCCTGTTCGGTTGCCCCACATACCGCACAGCGATGAATTGGAGCGGCAGCCCCGGCACGGACGCGGGCGCGGAAGCGGCCACGTTGCGGACCGAAAGCGATACCCGTCCGTACCCGGCGCTTGATGTCGCGGCCGAAAAACGCAAAATAATTTAGTAGCGACACGCCCACCATGATCTTGGCAGGTAGCGGCTCGAATACGACTGTGAACGCCACCGCGAGCCACGCCAGCCACGCGAGATACTTGACCTTCACGGGTATCACGAAAAACAGCAATATGCTGAATTCTGGGTCTATGGTCGCAAACGCCAGGAATATCGAGAGATTGAGATAGGTCGCCGTGGCGCTTGCCCCGGCTAGGAACGCGCCGAGGACACTAAGGGCGATGCCACTGAAGTAGTAGACATTGAAGCGAAAGTTGCCCCACTCTTCCTCAAGTCGCGTGCCAAGCAGGTAATAGAAATAAAGGATGAAAAATACCCATATCGAGAACGAGGGCGGAATCACGACAAAACTGACTAACCGCCAGACCTCTCCTTGGGCAATCAGTATCGGGCTGAAACGCAGATTGTCTATGATGCGCGCGCCCTGGGGTGTGCGCGCCAACAAAAACACGACGCCCTGGGCACCCACGATGTATGCCATCAGATTGGCGATAGCGTAACGCCCAAAGCGCCTTTCGAGCCTGCTCATTACCCCCACGCGAACCCTCCTTCTTTCGCCAGCGCCCGAAACGACGCACCCGATTTTCACATTGGACCATCACGGGCCGCCCGCGCATCGGTACGGCCAGCAGATCGCCACTCAGTGCGACCGATGATCCATTCTAGCGGATTTGGCGGGCGCCATGAACAGCTACGCCGTGCGACCTGCGCGACCCGGGTCACAGACGCCGTCTGTACCCTGCCTACGGCATGCTATGGCTTTCTTGATGTCTTCGTGCCAGCCGGATCCTTGTCCAGCCGCGCCAGAATGGTGGCTGCAAGCGCCCGGGCGCGGCGTAGCTCCTGCCGATAAATGCGCGTCTGATAATGGCTGCCAATGCGGGTCGTCAAGGGCATCAACAACGACCGCCCGTGCCGGTGGAGGCGCACTCGCACCGTCATCGAAAGCCCGGGGCGCAAGGGATGAGTCGCCAATTCGAAGGACTGCAGGCCGATGCGCACCGGAACGCGCTCGACAATGTGGATATAATTACCCGTGGCATTATCGGGCGGAAGGATGCTAAATGCGCTCCCCGCCCCCGGCGCAAGCCCCAGGACCACACCGCGATACATCACGCCCGAGCCGTAGTAGGCGCTCGTAAGCCGTACATGGTCGCCGGGACGCACATCACGCATATAGGTCTCTTTGATATTCGCCACCACCCAGAGATCGTCGAGTGGCACGACGGTAAAAAGCCGCTGTCCGGCATGAATCTCAGTACCAGGATACACGGCACGCTGTCCGATAAAACCCGATACCGGGGCCCGAATGACGCGCCTTTGCCAAGCCAGATCGGCGGCCTCAAGGCGCGCGGTGGCGACACGTACGAGCGGATTGTCGGCCACGGTCGTGGCACGTACTAGCGCGCGGGCGCCCTTCCATTGCGCGCGCGTCTCGCCGATCTCGGCGTTCAAGGCACGAATGCGCAGCTGCGTATCCTCGACACGCATGGCCGACACCGCCCCTTGGCTCAATGATCGCTGGTAACGCGTGAGATCGTGCGCAAGCCGTGCACGATCCCACTCCAAGGCCTGTATATGCCAGCGTAGGGCCCGAACGCGCGCAAACAAGGCGCGTACATGACGCACCTCGCGCCCCAACGCGGCCTGCGCGCGCCTCAAGGCAAGACGGCTCCTGTCGGCCTGTAGCACCACTAATCGCTCGCCCTTGTGCACGAACTCGGTGCGCCGTACGAATACATCAACTGCGGTCCCTGTCACCTGCGCATCAACGGGCACAAAGTCACCTGCCACATAGGCGTCGTCGGTGCCGGCATAAAATCGCGCATACAGCACCCAATACAAAAATACGCCGAGCACAGCCAGCACCATAAGCAAAGCGGCCCAGCGCACGCGTGCCGCGTGCCCCCCCAGGACGCGCGCCTTCCCCTCAGTTGGCTTGCCCATCGATGGCCCCCTCTATCCGTGCCCAGGCTGTCGCCTGCGCGGCACGTAATGCCACCTCACGTGTCTGCTCCCGCCACCAAACACTATCTGCCTGAAGCAGCGGTGCGCGATCCGTCAGTCCCGCGCGAAACGCCTGCTGCGCCAGCGCCTTCTGCCGCTGCGCGGCCCGCAAGGCTTTTGTCTGTGTCGCAAGATCATGGCGCACTTGTCGCAGGCGCGCCACGCCGTCTGCGACCTCACGTACCGCCGCCACGAGCGCCTCCTGATATTGGGCGCGCGCCGCCACAAACACCGCCTCCTGTTTGGCGAGGCTTGCGCGCAAGGTCCCGCCCTCGAAGATGGGCAAGCTGACGGTCGGACCGATGGCGCGCGCCAGGTTCACGGGATCAAAAAGATCACGCAACGAAATACTGTTCCATCCGGCAAAAAACACCAGATTGACATCCGGATAGAACGCCGCTCGAGCTGCACCGACACGCGCTGCGGCCACTGCAAGTAACCGGCGCGCGGCGAGAACATCCGGCCGACGCGCGACCAGCGCCAACGGGATGCGCGACGGCAATGGCAACCGTGTCTGGGCCGGCAAGGCCCCGAGTGCCACGGTCCGCTCAAATGCAGGCCCGCGCCCCGCCAAAGCCCCCAGGCTATTGCGCAGACGCACAAGCGCCGTTGCGGCCTTGCGATAGGCCTGCGACGCAACGTTGAGTCGCTCCTCGTCTGCATATACCAAGCGTGCACCACTTAGACCATCACGCTGCCGAATGCGTGACAAGACCAGCAGGCGGTAGGCATCGCGACACATGGCATGCCAATAAGCGCGCTCCGTGCGTGCCGCCTCCGCGGCAAAATAGGTGCGCACGATCTGCGTGGTCACGATAAGCCGTGCCTCAGCGCGATCGGCCGCGACCGCCTGAAGCCCCCCAAAGGCGGCGCGCACCTCGTCATCGATGCGCCCGAAATGCGTAATGTGGACACGGGCGATAAGGGGATCGACTTCGCCATACAAGACACTTTGGCCATTGGCCGTGGCATGGAGCCCGTCTTGGGAAAAGTGCTCCGCGGTCAAGCGGCCGGCGGCTGAGACATGCAGGCGCCGGCCGCCGCGCTGCAGGCGCAACGTAGCGGCCGCCGCGCGGACGCGCGCCTCGGCCACGGCCAGCGATGGATTTCCCTGTAGCGCCGCCGCTACCAGTGCATCGAGCGGTGCGCTTCCGACGGCCTGCCACCATAGCGGGGGCGTGGCGGTCCCGGCGCGTCCCACAAGCACGGCGCCGTGCGGCCGCCACAACACCGGGGTCGCCCGGGACCTGGGGGGCAGCGGCGCGCACGAGGCGAGCCCCAGGGCAATCGGGATAATCAGGTCATTCGGCTTCATGGCTCGACAAGTTCCTGAGCGGCAAGCCGGACCGGGGCATCGCGTTCGGCAAACAGCACTGGGCGCGCCACAAGGCAGAGCCCGGCAAGCGCCACAAAGCCCCACATCGCAACATAAAAGACCTCGCCCAAGGCGAGCTCTCCGGCCACCTTGTCAAGGGCATATGCCACCACGGCATGGGCGGCATGCGGCAAAAGCCCGCGGCTCGCGAGCGATCCTAGGAGCACGGCGACATGCCGGCGCGCTCCGGCATTTGCCTCGACCAGAAAGTGCTGGTGCACGATGTCGCGCACCTCCCAGAGGATCGCAAACAGCGGGACACCGAAAGCCTGTCCGGATACGCGCACCAGGTTGAGCACGGCGCTGGCCTGCCATTCGGCAGGCCCCGAGAGACCCGAGAGACCGATCGCGGCAAACGGGGGGAACAAACCCCCAACGAAGATCCCAGCAATAACCTGTGGCCAAAGCAGAGCCCCGAATGAGGCGCTGCGATTGTATGACGATACAAAGGCGCAACTCGCGGCGATCCCGAGCAGCGCGACAAACCCAATGAATCGGGGGTCGATGCGTGTCATCCAGCGATGGGTCAGGACCGAGGCAAACTTCGAGAAAATGGCCATGGGAAGGATCAGCAGACCCACCCACAAAGGGCTATACCCAAGCGTCACCTCGTACTGGACGACATAAATGGCCATGAGCCCCTGAAACAAAAGCGCGGTCATGAAAAGCCCGAGAGCCCCGATCGAGAAGTTCCAGCGCCGAAACAACCGGACGTCGACCAAAGGGACCAGGGATCGCCACTCCCAGACCGCAAGCGCCATCCCGGCAGCGACGCTCACAAAGGCCAGCACCTCGACCTTGGGCGATCGCCAGAAATCGCCAACCTCCGCAAGATCAAGGGCCCAAAGCCCTCCGGCCAACGCGAGCACGAGCAGCACCAAGCCGCCCCAGTCCATCGGCTGCCTGACCAATCCACTCTCGCGACGAAACAACACGACGGTACACAACAATGCCACCGCCAGCGCCACCGGGACATTGAGAAGAAAAAGCACACGGAAGCCAGCCTCATGAATCAAGAGACCACCCAGGGTCGGCCCAAGCGTAAAAGGCATGAGCGCGGCAACACCCCAAAGAGTCAGGCCCAGATGTCGCTGCTCGGGACGATAATGGCGCAGCATGGCGCGAAACGACAGGGGTACGGTCACGCCCCCGGAAAACCCCTGGACCCCGCGGGCCAGCAGAAACACCCAGAAGTGAGTAGTGCTGGCGCACACCGCTGATGACAATGCAAACACAAGAAACGCCCCGACCAGGGTATGGACCTCGCCGAAACGCCCCGCAAGTCTCGGTGCGATCGGGAATGCCAGGGCCATGGCGATGAAGAAATTCGCCTGCGTCCAGTCTCCAAAGGTTACCGCGCGTCCGAGTGCTGCGGCGGCGTAGGGTATCATCGGCAGATAGGCGCCGGTATTGAAAAGCACCAGAAAATGACCGACGCCCAACGTGAGATTCAGGACCAGGAAGCGGAATGGATCCAAAGGCGGCGGCCCTTCACCTGTCCTCGCCACCGGCCCACCCTCGTCACTCACCACACCATCTGCCCCCCCACCGTGCGCGCATTGTAAGGATCATGTCATCGCGGCTCAAATCGGTTATATTGAGATCATGTATCGGAAAAACCTATGGATTTAGACGCCGACCAGCTCCTCACCTTTCTCGTCGTCGCCGAACAGGGTAGTCTCACAGCGGCCGGGCGCATCCTGCGTCGTAGTCAACCCGCGATCTCCGAGCGTCTGCAAAAGCTCAGCGCCCAGATCGGCGAACCCTTGTATCGACGTGAGGGGCGCGGCATTCGCCTGACGCCGGCCGGCAAGGCCTTACTGGAACCCTCGCGCAACGTGCGCACGGCGCTCGATGGCGCCGCCCAGGCGATCGTAAATCACCGGCGCCTGCAGGGGGCGGCCTTGCGAATCGCCGCCACCCCGACACTCGCCCATTATTTTCTGCCAAGACACGTGGCCGCCTTCCAGCGCCGCCACGGTGAGGTGCCCGTGCACCTCAAAGGGGGCCTCTGCGATGGCCGTGAGGCCGCCGACGCAGATTGGGACCTGCTATTTTTGGAGGGCCACCTCGATCACCGACATCTGCCACCCCACTACGCCCTGCACCCCTGGCGCAAGGAGCCGATCGTATGCGTGGTGGCCCCCGGCCATCCCTTGCTAGGCGCGACACCGGTCGCCTGGCGCGACCTTCTTCGGTACCCCATGATCTGGCGCGACGATGGCCCGGGGGTGCGCGAGACCCTTGCCGTCGCCCTCGCTGCACAGGGTCTCGCCGCACCCTTCCGGCTCGAAGTCGGCCACGTGGATGCGGTCGTCGCAGCGGTCATGGCTGGCACCGGCATAGGCTTTATGGCCCAAAGCATCGTTGCCCAGCGTCCTGATTGGCCGGTCGAGACCCTCATGTTACGAAACGACGCCATGCTTCACTGGACGCTCTATGTCGCAACACCCGAAGCCCCTTATCAATCGCCGGCGGTCCGCTCGTTCCTCGCGCTCTTACTGGCGGACGCGGCGCCCGGCGATACCCCTTAAGTGTCCTTTCGCCGTGATCGTACCGGAAAGCCCGGCTTCGCCGCCGCTACCACGTCAGAACCATTTTGGCGGTAGCCAACGATGGTAACGCCGCGCTTGGGGTCAAGAGCGGCATCTCCCGCGCGAGATCTGCGGCCGTCATATGATTCAGCTCGAGCGACTGCGCGCAGCCTACGATGCGCACCCCGTTGTCTTCGGCAAGCTTCATGAAATCCGCCACACTCTTGCCACCGGCCAGCGGAAACAGATTCTCCGCCACCCCCTTCTTCAGAAGCTCGGTGGCCGGTCCCGTAAAATACATGAGCACGTTCTGCTCGCCAGCGGCGGCCGTCGATGCCAGGAAGAATGCCGATGGCAGTCGCTTGGGGTTCTCCGGTCCGGTTATCAGGATAACGACAAGATCCAGTACCTCGTTCTCGGCCATAACACCTCCTTCAAAAGGTCCATGATGCCTTTATCCAATCCCGTCGGGCACGAACTTTGGGCTTGTGCTCACGCCAAAGCCTTGCCCGACGGATCGCGGGCATCCCCTCATTCGTCCGCCATCATAGATCCGCGGGCCGGCGCTCCGTGTCGCCCCAAAGCACCGGGGCCGGCCGCCGGCTTGCATGATCCTCATGGTCGCGGACGGACTCACAGTCACACCACCTTGGCGTGATACCCCTCTTCTTCCACCGCCTTGATCAGTCGCTCGGCCGGCACGCTGCCCTTGACAACCCCTTCCTCGCGTTCGAGGTTCACCTGCGCGGACTCGACACCAGCCACACCCTGCAAGGCCTTGGTGACCGCTGCCACGCAATGGCCGCATGTCATGCCGGTGATGCGTAAAGTCGTGATGCTCATTTCGTGCTCCTGCTTGGTTTATGGATCCATGGGACACCGGACGCCATCTCCGTATGTCGCCCGTATTCACGGCCGCCGCGCGGCGGGAGTCAGCCATGCCGCCGCCCCCTGCTCGGGATCATTGCGCAATGAGGGCGCCTTGAAGCGCCGCAGACGCAGGCTATTGGTCAGTACGAAGACGCTCGAAAAGCCCATGGCAAGGCCGGCCAGCATCGGGTTCAGCCGGATCCCAAAGGCCGGATCGAACACCCCGGCCGCCAGCGGGATCAACAAGATATTGTAAAAGAATGCCCAAAACAGGTTACCGCGTATCGTACCCAACGTGCGTCGCGACAAATCGATGGCCGTGACCACGGCCCCGAGCTCGCCCTTCACGGTCACATCAGCGGCCTCCATAGCGACATCGGTACCGCTCGCCATCGCAATCCCGACGTCGGCCTGCGCGAGCGCGGGGGCATCATTTAGGCCATCACCGATGAAGGCCACCTTGTGTGCCTCATCCTGCAAGGCGCGTACGGCCTGCGCCTTGTCACCTGGCAGAACCTCCGCGCGGTACTGCGCAATCCCAAGGATGCCTGCCACTCGCGCCACCGCCGCCGCGGCATCGCCCGAGATCATCACCACCATAAGCCCGCGGCCCTGCAAGGCCTGCACTACCGCGCGCGCTTGCGGCCGCAAGGTATCGGCGATTGCGATCAGCCCCCGCACCAGGTCCCCGTGGGCGACGAATATCACGGTCTTGCCGGCGGCCTCGAGCTCGCGCGCCGCGTCCTCCCATTCCGTGGCCGCAAGGCCCGCCTCGCCCAACAAGCGCCGGGTCCCGATCCATGCCTGCCGGCCATCGGCCCGCGCGCTCACCCCATACCCCGGCCGCGCCTCGAACTCCGAGACCATAACCGGCGCCACACCCTCCTCGCGCGCGGCGCGCACCACGGCCTGCGCCAAGGGGTGCTCGCTGCCAGCCTCGACACCGGCGGCGAGCGCCAGCAGGTCCGCGCGGCTCATGTCCCTTGTCACCACATCGGTGATCGTAGGCCGTCCCCATGTCAGGGTCCCGGTCTTGTCGAAAACCACGGTATCGACATGACTCAAGGCCTCGAGCGCCTCGCCCCGACGATAGAGCACGCCCAATTCCGCGGCGCGCCCGGTCCCGACCATCACCGCAGCCGGCGTGGCAAGCCCCATGGCGCATGGGCACGCCACCACCAGCACCGCCACCGCGCTCACCAGCGCAGTCGTAAGTCCGCTTACGCCGCCCCAGATCAGCCAGACCCCGAACGTCACGGCGGCCGCGAGCAGGACCATCGGCGTAAAGACACGCACGACTCGGTCGGCCACGCCCTGGATCGGCAACTTCGAGCCCTGCGCGCGCGACACCAGGCGGATGATCTGCGCCAAGACCGTGTCCGCGCCTATGCCCGTCGCCTCGACCTCCAGAACCCCGCGTTGATTGACCGTGCCCCCTGTCACCCGGTCCCCAGGGCGCTTGGCCACCGGCAGGGGCTCGCCGCTCAGCATGGATTCGTCGACATGGCTCTGCCCGGCGCGCACTAGGCCATCCACCGGGACATGCTCGCCGGCGCGCACCCGCACGACCTCGCCCACCCGCAGATCGGCGATCGCCACCTCCTCCTCAACACCGTCATGTATTCGGTGCACGGTCTTGGCCTGCAGGCCCGCGAGCCGCTTGATCGCGGCGCTCGCGCGGCCCTTGGCGATCTCCTCCAGATACTTGCCGAGCAGGATCACGGTGACGATCACCGCCGCCGAATCGAAATAGAGATGGCGTGCCGTGGTCGGGAAACCCTGCGGCCACACGAGCACCAACAGGCTATAGAGGAATGCCGCCCCGGTCCCGGTCATGACCAGACTGTTCATGTCTGGCGAGAGGTGTCGATAGGCAATCCAGCCGGGGCGGAAGAATCGGCGGCCAGGACCAAGCAAGATCACGGCAGTCAGCGCCGCCACCAGCCACGACCACAAGGCGGCGGGCGCAAGCTGCATCAACAGCCGCGCGAATGCCGGCACGAATACCGGCCCCATCGCCAATACCACGACCGGCACGGTCAAAAAGACCGCGCGCTCGACATCGCGGCGCATGCGCGCCGTGGCCACGTCTTGCGCCTCGCGCCGATCGTCCCCGCTGGCCGCCGATCCGCCGAGCGGCTCATAGCCGGTGGCGCGGATCGCCGCGCGCACCATGGCCTCGTCCACGGCCCCCACGAGATAGTGGACGTGGGCCGTTTCGCTGGCGAGATTGACGTTCGCCTCGATCGCGCCCGGCAGGGCCTTCAGGGCGCGCTCGACGCGTCCCGCGCAGGAAGCGCAGGTCATACCCCCCACACCGATATCGATATCCTGCGTGACCGGTTCGTAGCCGCGCGCGTGGACCGCCTCGGCAAGCGCCGCGGGCGTCACCACCGACGGATCGTAGGTGACGGTCGCGCGCTCGGTCGCCAGATTGACGATCGCCGATTCGACCCCCGGCAGGGCCCTCAAGGCGCGCTCCACGCGCGCCACGCACGAGGCGCAGGTCATGCCGGCCACGGCAAACTCGATCTCGCGGCTCATGGCGCCACCCCGTCGCCCTCGGCGGCGTTCAAGGCCGCGAGGATCGGGCATTCGGTGGCCGGGCCGTCGCCACGGCAACTCCCGCTCAGGCGTTCCAGACCTTGCTTCATACGCTCGAGGTCATGAATGCGCCGATCGATGTCGCGCAGCTTCTCGCGCGTCAGGCGCCGGACATCGGCGGCGCGGGCGCCGCGGCTCTCGCTCAGCCGCAAAAGGGCCGCGACCTCGTCGAGCGAGAAGCCGAGCTCCTGGGCGCGTCGTATGAAGCGCAGCCGGCGCAAATCCTCGTCGCGATACATCCTATACCCGCCGCGGCTGCGGCCGGCAGGCTCGATGAGGCCCAAGGTCTCGTAGTAGCGCAGCGTCCCCGCGCCCATGCCCGCCCGCTTCGCCAACACCCCGATCGTCACCATCGCCTGACCCTCCAGCCAGAGAGTTTACACCTTACAGTAAACTATAAGGTCAAGAGACAAGTGGCGCCCGCCACGCGCGCATTCAGCGGATGGCGTGGATCGTCCAGAGCAGCCCGTGCGGCGCCAGCGGCACGCCTTGATGCATGACCACCTGACCCGCGACGTTTCGATAGATGAGTGTGGGCACGAGCTCGGGGCCGGTCATGGCCAGCAACCGATTGTTGACCGCCAGGGCGCGCGCCGCCGGCCCTCGCACCGCCACGGGCTGAATCCCGCCGTCGTCCTTTCCGGGCTCGAAATGGCGCTCATTGCGCATGAGTGCCGCGAGCGGCCGGCGCGCGCCGAGGATCGCCACTGCCTTGCCGGCGCTCGTAGCGCGCAAGAACCCGGCCACGATCCAGTGGACTGTCAAATGGTGCGGCCCGATCAAGGGTTGCAAGCGTTCAAAGAGCTGATGACAAAATGGGCAGTTGGGGTCCACGAAGACATAGAGCTGATGGACGCCGTGCCCTTCGGGAATGGCGTGCGTATCATGCTGCACGGCACGCAGGATCGCCTGCGGACTCGCGGGGCCAAACGCCATCGCCGCGCGGGCGCTCGCGACCATAAGCGGCGCCATCAAGGCCGCCAGCAGCGCGACCGGTCCGCGCCACGACCCACCCCACCCGATTGATCGCCACCCCGCTCTCGCCATGAACACCCCGCTTTCAAAAAACGCCCCCGCAAGACCGGCCCGCGAGGACATCCTGATACGCGACGCGCGCGTACCGCCATTGACCCAGACGAGACCCAGCGAACCGCAGGAAACCCTTACCCCGCCGCAGCATGGGTCGTCTCGCCGCCCAAACCCTTACACGTAAGGCCCGCAAAACGAGTGGCCGGCTGCACTTCAGGCAGGCTGGGCGCTCGCCTATACTGTCAAGATGGGAGACAAATGGGAAGCCGACGGGCGGCGTGCCGCTGTCGAACGATGGCTCGGCACGCATGGCGACGCCCTGTACCGTTATGCCTTCCTGCAACTGCGCAATCGGGAATCGGCGGAGGATGCCGTCCAGGAGACCCTGCTGGGGGCCCTGCGCAGCACCCACCCGCCCGATGGCCGGGCGAGCGAAAAGACCTGGCTGTTCGCGATTCTAAAGCACAAACTGGCCGATCATGCGCGCGCCCGTCGGCGCTCACCCCTCGATCAATGCGTGGAACCGGCGGTCCAAGACGGCGCCGACGCGAATATCGAAGACATCCTCTTTGGCGACAACGGACGCTGGCGTGAGCAGGCCTCATGGGGCGACCCGGTGCGTCATGGCGAGGCGCAGGCGTTCTGGCGCCACTTGAGTGCCTGTCTGCGGACACTCCCGAGTAACCAAGCGGAGGTGTTCGTGCTGCGCGAAGTCGAAGGACTTTCCTTGGAGGACATCTGTCAGATTACCGGCGTGACAGCGACTAACGCCTATGTATTGCTCCATAGGGCGCGGCTCACCCTGCGGCGCTGCCTCGCAAACGCCGGTTTCGGCCCCGACGGTGACTCGTAAGCCGCCCGCACCCGCGCCCTGGAGCGTGTTGGAGGACCCGATGCCATTTTTTCCGATTCAACCCAAAACCCGCGCGAGGACCAGGGTCTGCGCCCGCCGACCTCCCACAGGACCTTTCCCGCGCGCCTGTCATCTTTCGTCGGGCCTAGTCGCCAAGGGCACGGCATGGCCCGCGAAGCATTTATGAACCTGATGCTGGGCTGCCGCCAGATCGCGCGCAATGTCTCGCGGGCGCACGACGCGGATCTTACGGGTTGGGCACGGATGGCCACGCGCCTCCATTTATTTCTGTGCCCCCCCTGCCGGGCCTATGCCCGCGATATCGCAGCGCTCCGTCGTCGCATAGGCGAAACAGTGCCGGCCGATCCCGAACAGCACCTCTCCACCGACGCACGCCAGCGCGTGTGCAAGGCCGCGGACGATGAAGGCGGCAGGTCCTCTTGAGGCGCAGGAGCTCAGCGGGTCGCAAGACCGGCGACCAAAGGCCGATGATCCCGGCCCTGGGATTTGGCATGCTGGGGCCTCATTCACGAACGCTGGAGGGACGCATGCGCATCGAGAGAACCGATCCCATCACCGGCAAAACCTTGACGCACACCGACGGGCATCCCTATATGGTCGAGGGTGAGGGCCCCGACGCACTCAAAATTTATTTCGAATCCGAAGAGACCAAGCAGAAATACCAAGGTATGGGGACCGAGCGCCCGGAACGCGACCTAAACCACACACTCGACAACCCCGCCCCGCTCCCGGGCGACGAACCTAACGGTATTCCCCAACAACGCGGCTGACACCGCGCCGGGCCCCGCCCAAGGGCGTGGGCCCGGCGCGCCACGACTCCCAGGCCCGCCGAATACCCGCCAAAATCCTTTAATAAGGGTTTCGCTACCCAACCCGCGGGTTTCAAGACGCGCTTTTGTAGCGCGTGCCGAAACCTTGGCGCTTTGCTAAGATGAATCCGACGGGCGTGGGCCGGGCGCGCCCGCTGGCGCCGAAACCCACGGCCCCAGGACATCCTGGCGGCGCCGGTCGCGGCCGCGCGCGAATCGCGCAAACCATCCATATGCCGACAACAAGGGGGACTTATGTCGCACCCTAATCGTGAGGGACAACGGGTTCCGGCGGTGATCTTCAAGACCCGCGCCGGTAGTGACTGGAAGGACGTTCACACAAACGACCTGTTCGCCGGAAAGACCGTGGTGGTCTTTGCGCTCCCGGGGGCCTACACCCCGACCTGCTCTTCGAGCCATGTCCCGCGCTATAACGAACTGGCCCCGGTCTTCAGGGCCAATGGTGTCGATACCGTGGCATGCCTGTCGGTGAATGACGCCTTCGTCATGGAGGCGTGGGCCAAGGACCAGAACGCCGAAAATCTCCTTTTCATCCCCGATGGCAATGGCGATTTCACGGCCGGCATGGGCATGCTGGTCGACAAGTCGGATCTTGGTTTCGGCAAGCGCTCCTGGCGCTACTCGATGCTCGTCAAAGACGGCGTCATCGCCAGGATGTTTATTGAACCCGATCGGCCCGGAGACCCCTTCGAGGTCTCGGACGCCGATACCATGCTCCGCCACATCAACCCCCAGGCGAAGGAGCCCGAGTTCGTCACGATCTTCACGCGCGAGGGCTGCCCGCACTGCTTTCGCGCCAAGGCCATGCTGAAGGAAAGCAACATCGCCTTCGAGGAGATCCGCACGGGCCAGGGAACCGGCGTGAGTTCGCGGACTCTGCGCGCTACCACCGGGCGCTCCACGGTGCCGCAGGTGTTTATCGGCGGCCGCCATATCGGCGGCGCCGATGACCTCGCGCGCTACCTGGGCCTTGCCTGACGCCCTAGACCGGTAACTACGGAACACGCGCCGCCTGGGGCATCTGGGCAGGGGGGGTCGCCATGACCGAACACTATGATCTGCTGATTCTGGGCGGTGGCAGCGGGGGCATTGCCACCGCCAACCGCGCGGCACGCCATGGGGCACGCTGCGTGCTCATCGAAAAGGGGCCGCTGGGCGGGGCCTGCGTCAACGTCGGGTGCGTGCCAAAAAAGCTCTTTTGGAATGCCGCGCACATGTATCAGTGCGCGCAGACGGCGCGCGATTATGGCTTTACCCCGCTGCTCGGCGATTTTGACTGGGCGGCGCACAAACATGCCCGCGACGCCTACATCGCGCGGTTGAATAGCCGCTATGGGGCGGGGCTTGCCGACAACGGCGTGACCGTGATCGCCGGACACGGACGCTTCGTCGATCCACGAACGGTCGAAGTAGCCGGCAGCCGCTATCAGGCCGACCATATCGTGGTGGCGACCGGGAGCCGTCCCGTGGTTCCAGACGTGCCCGGGGCAGCCTTGGGCCTCACGTCCGATGGTTTCTTCGCGCTTGGCGCAAGACCGCGCAAGGTTGCGGTCGTGGGCGCGGGTTATATCGCCGTGGAGCTCGCCTCGGTCCTGAGACAGCTCGGCAGCGAGGTATCGCTTGTCATGCGCGGCGCGCACCTCCTGGCGACCTTCGATCCCATGCTCCGCGAGGGGCTCACCGACGCCATGACCACCGCCGGCATCGATCTTTTGCCCCAACGCCGCGTAACTGGCATCAGCGACACGGATGGCGCGCTAAACCTCCTCTACGAAGGCGGCGAGGCCCTCGGCGGCCTCGACACCGTGCTATGGGCGGTGGGCCGCGCCCCCAATACCGACGCCCTCGGCCTCGACAAAGCCGGCATCACACCCGGCGCCGGCGGGATCATCGAGGCCGATTCCTTTCAGAATACGGCGGTGCCCGGCATCTATGCCATCGGCGACTTGACCGGGCGCGCGGCGCTTACGCCGGTCGCGATTGCCGCCGGCCGCAGGCTTGCCGATCGACTGTTCGGCGGCCAGCCGGACCGGCGTCTCGACTATGACCTCATCCCCACGGTGGTCTTCAGCCACCCCCCGATCGGGAGCGTGGGACTGACCGAACCCGAGGCACGCGAGCGCCATGGCCGGGACGCGGTCAAGGTCTATCGCACGCGCTTTGCGCCCATGAGCCAGGCATTCAGCAAGGAGCCGCATCGTACCGCGATGAAGCTCGTGACGGTCGGCCGCGAGGAGCGCGTCGTGGGTCTGCACATCATCGGCGAGGCCGCAGACGAGATGCTGCAGGGCTTTGCGGTGGCCATCAAGATGGGGGCCACCAAAAAGCATCTCGACGACACGCTCGCCATTCACCCGACGAGCGCCGAGGAACTCGTCACCATGCGCTAGCTAAAATCCGTCGGGCCGCATGCCCGCCCGCCCTATGCCCATGAGCGCCGGCATCGGCAGGCCCCCATCCCGCGCTATACTAGGCCATGCCACCCGACCGCGACATGACGTCCACCACCCCTTACGCCGACCTCACCCCGGAACTCATCCTGAGCGCCGCCGAGAGCTTGGATCTTGCCCCCACGGGGGGCTTCCAGGCGCTCGCCAGCTACGAGAACCGCGTCTATAAAATCGAGACCGAGGACGTCCCATGGGCGGTCAAATTCTATCGCCCGAACCGCTGGACGGACGAGGCAATCGCCGAGGAGCACAGCTTCTTGCGGGAGCTCGTGGACGCGGAGATCCCGGCCGTGGCCCCCCTTGCGCGCGACGGCGACACGCTGTTTCACGCCGGATCCTACCGATTCGCGGTGTTTCCCTGGCGACCCGGGCGCGCCGGTTGCGTCGAGACCATAAGCGAACGCCAGGCCCTCGGCCGCCACCTCGGCCGCCTGCACCTCATCGGCACCGGCCGGTTCACGGCCCGCCCGACTCTCGATGTGGCGTCGTTCATGGATCCCGCCGTCACCACCCTCGCCGATGGCCCCTTTCTGCCCATTGACCTGCGATCGGCGTTTCTCGCCACCGCCGCGCGGCTGCGTGCGCGGGTGGCCGAGGCGTTCGCCGATGTCGACGCCCCCATCCTGCGGCTACACGGCGATTGTCATGCCGGCAACGTCTTGACCAACGACTTAGGCCTCACGCTTGTCGATTTCGATGACTGCCTGAATGGTCCCGTGATCCAAGATCTGTGGATGCTGCTCCCAGGGGACAGGGATGAGCAGGAAGAGGCCCTCGCGGCGCTCCTCCAGGGTTACGAACTGTTTCGCGATTTCGACACGAGAGAGCTGCGCCTGATAGAGCCGCTGCGCACGATGCGGCTTTTGCACTACAACGCCTGGCTCGCACGCCGCTGGGAGGATCCGGCGTTCCCGCGCGCCTTCCCGTGGTTTGCCGAAGACCGTCACTTTCGCGAACTCATGGGGCTTTTGGCGACACAAGAGCAACGCCTCGACGCCCCGCCCATTTGCCGGCGCGCGCCTTGAGGTCTTGCCTAGGCCCCGGTGGCCTTGGCCCGCGCTATCATGACGACATCACCCGCATCGAGGTGCACGTCGTAGCCCCATAGGCGGGCGACATGATCGAGCGTCTTCTTGGCCTCGGCCTGATCCAGGGGGTATCCGTCCATCTTCTTGAGGTGCAGATGGCGGTCCCCCCAGCGGTTGACCGCCACCACCTCGATGTCGGACGAACGCGCGGCATCGGCAATCTGCCGGGCGAGCGCGCTGCGTAGATACTGATAACCCTGGTCGTCATGCACGGCCGTCACCCGGAACTCCTCGGCCTGCGGATCGTTCTCCAAGGCGAAAAGGTGCAGATCACGCATCACCTTGGGCGACAGGTATTGCAAAACGAAGCTCTCATCGCGAAATTCGCGCATCGCGAAGTGGATGTGTTTGCGCCAATCGGGGTCTCCCGCAAACGCGAACCACTCCCGATCCTCATCCGTGGGATTCACGCATATGCGCTTTATGTCCTGAAATATGGCAAATCCCAGGGCATAGGGATTTATGCCGCTATAGCGGCGGCTGTCGAAGTCCGGCTGGAAAATCACCGCCGTGTGGCTTGCGTAAAACTCGAGCAGTGCGCCGTCCCCGATGAGTCCCCTGGCATGCAGGCTATGCATGATATGGTAATGGACGAAGCACGCAAAACCCTCGTTCATGATCTTCGTCTGGCCTTGCGGATAGAGGTATTGGGCGATCTTGCGGACAATGCGCAGGATCTCGCGCTTCCACGTCTCGAGGTTGGGCGCATTCTTCTCGATGAAATAAATGAGGTTCTCCTGCGGGTCTTGCGGAAAGCGCTCCTCGGGCGCGGCCTCCGCCGCCTCCGCCCCCGGGACCGTGCGCCAGATCTCCGAGAGGTGCTGCTCTATGAACACCGCGCGCTCACGCCGACGCCGCTGCTCATCGCGCGTCGAAAGCTTTCGCGGACGACGCGCCCTGTCGACACCGTTGCGGTTCAGGGCGTGGGCCGCGTCTATCACCTCTGACACCGCGTCGATCCCATACTGCTCCTCGCAATGGGAGATATAGGTCTTGCCAAATTCCAGATAATCCAGGATGCCTTCCGCGTCGGTCCATTGCTGGAAGAACGTATTGTTCTTGAAAAACGCGTTATGACCGAAGGCCGCGTGAGCAATGACCAGGGTCTGCATGACCATGGTGTTCTCTTCCATGAGGTAGCTGATGCATGGATTGCTGTTGATGACAAGCTCATAGGCAAGCCCCATCTCGCCACGCCGATACTGCCCGGTCTCGATCGCCCGCTGCTTGCCAAAGGACCAGTGCGGGTAATACATGGGCAGGCCGGTAGAGGCATAGGCATCGAGCATCTGCTCGGCGGTGATGACCTCGAGCTGGTTTGGGTAGGTGTCGAGCGCAAGCTCGCTCTCGGCGATCTCGCCTATGCGCTCCGTGGCGGTGGCAATGCGCTCAAACGTCCACTCGTTGTCCGTAAACAACATCGCCTCCCCCCGGTCAGCCATGCACGGACTCCTGTCTTGGCGAAAAGAGCGAGCGGAACAGCGGGTAA